>JAHDBO010000046.1 GCA_020630355.1 Saprospiraceae bacterium | reverse complement strand
AACCCGTGTTACCAGGATGAAAACCTGACGTCCTAACCCCTAGACGAACGGGCCAATGCCTTGATTGAAAGTTGTTTCTGAAATTGTAGCCCGTACGGGATTCGAACCCGTGTTACCAGGATGAAAACCTGACGTCCTAACCCCTAGACGAACGGGCCAACTTTTCAATAAAGCTACTTCTAGAAACTGAAAAATCATTATTTTTCAACACCTTTTTATCAAAGCAGGGCAAAGATATGACCTTTTGATAAATTTCAAAATAATTTCTTGATTTTATTAATTGATAATTTGAACAACACGCACTTCAAAGTTGTAATGTAGTAGGTGCTTGTCTAGACGTATTATTGACTTTGTTTTAAATTCAAAATTTCACGAAAACTTAACCTCTTTTCGTGGGAGTATTTTTGAAATAGTACGAATTAAATTTATTTTTGACTTGCCTTTAACCAATTCCATATTTAAAAATTAATTCATAAAATAGACGAATTAGATTCAACGACGTTGGGTCTGTTGATTCGGGCTGTTTCTAAACTGTTTTTTTAAAAAAATACAAATGGCTAAAAAGATTGCAATTAACGGATTTGGAAGAATTGGAAGGCTTACCGCTAGGAATTTATTGAATAATAAGGACGTGGAAATCGTAGCTATCAACGATTTAACGGACAATAAGACCTTAGCACACCTATTTAAGTACGATTCGGCCCACGGTCAGTTCCCTGGAGAGGTGACATATTCAGACGATTCTATCACTATCGACGGTCATAAAATTGCCGCTTTTGCTCAAAGGAACCCAGCCGATTTACCTTGGGCAGAATTGGGAATTGATACGGTACTTGAGTGTACTGGTTTTTTTAGAACAAAAGAGAAAGCGGCATTACACCAAGAAGCGGGCGCAAAGAAAGTAGTGATATCTGCACCTGCAAAAGGGGCAGGCGTACAAACTATTGTTCTGGGAGTGAACCAAGAATTGATTAGTGATGACGTCACGATGTACTCCAATGCATCTTGTACCACCAACTGCTTGGCCCCAGTGATGAAAATTATCGTTGAAAACTTTGGTTTTGATCAAGGTTCTTTGACTACGACACACGCCTACACCTCCGACCAAAGAATACAAGATGCGCCTCATGAAGATTTGAGAAGAGCAAGAGCTGCTGCATACAATATTGTGCCTACTTCAACGGGTGCTGCGGCAGCTGTAGGCAAGGTTGTGCCTGAGGTTCAAGGAAAGCTGTTTGCTATGGCAATGCGTGTTCCTGTAATTACGGGATCTTTGATTGAGTTGAATTGTATTGTTGAAAAAGAAGTTTCCGTAGATGAGGTCAATGCGGTATTCAAAAAATATGCGGAAGGAGACATGAAAGGTGTTTTAGAATACGCCGATGTGCCCTTGGTTTCAAGCGATATTGTTTCCAATAAACATTCTTCTATTTTTGATAGCTTATTGACTCAGGTCAATGGTAAAATGCTTAAAGTAGTAAGCTGGTATGATAATGAAGCGGGCTACTCTGCTCGATTGGCGGATTTGGCATACAGAGTATAGTCTTTATGTATACTGAAGTGAACGATAAGAACGCTGTTTGTTTGATACAAACGGCGTTTTTATATTTTTGCAAAAAATAAATTAAAATAAAATGAACCACATCGACTTCAACAATAAGAAAGTATTAATCAGAGTGGATTTCAACGTGCCATTAGATGAGCAGAAAAACATCACGGATGATACTCGGATGAGGGCCGCTATGCCTACCATAAACCATGTTTTAGAAAATGGGGGTACCGTTATATTGATGTCTCACCTAGGGAGGCCTCAGAAAAAACTAAAAGAAGACGGCTCTATCAATGTGGAGCAATTTACCTTAAAACATTTGGTAGCCCATCTAACGGATTTGCTTGGCGTGGAAGTGCAATTCTGTGAGGATACCATAGGTGAAAAGGCACAAGCAAAAGTGGGCGCATTGGATAAAGGACAAGTATTGTTGTTAGAAAATACCCGTTTCCACAAAGGGGAGTCTAAAGGAGATGAAGCTTTGGCAAAAGGCATGGCAGACCTAGCGGATATCTACATCAATGATGCCTTCGGAACGGCGCACCGGGCACACGCTTCAACAACGGTAGTGGCACAATATTTTGACAAAGACCATAAATCTTTTGGATTTTTACTGGCAGCTGAATTAGAAAACGCTAACAAGGTTTTAAATAATCCTGAGCGTCCTTTGGTTTCTATCGTAGGAGGTGCAAAAGTGTCTGATAAGATATTGTTATTAGAAAAGATGATTGATTTTGTGGATGTGCTGATAGTCGGTGGAGGTATGGCTTATACTTTCGTGAAATCCCAAGGCGGAAAAATAGGGACTTCTATCTGTGAGGACGATAAAATGGAATTGGCTCAAAAACTACTGAAAAAGGCGGCTTCAAAAGGCGTCCAATTGCTATTGCCAGAAGATACTTTGATAGCGGACAAATTTGATAATGATGCCAATAGAAATGTAACATTGACCAGTGAAATTCCTGATGATTGGATGGGCTTGGATATTGGGCCTAAGACGATTGAAAAATTCGCTAAAACCATCAGCGAGTCCAAAACCATCCTCTGGAACGGCCCAATGGGCGTTTTTGAAATGGAAAATTTCGCAACAGGGACAAAATCTATTGCGGAAGCAGTAGCAGCGGCAACGGCAAATGGGGCATTTTCTTTAATAGGCGGAGGGGATTCTGTGGCAGCTATCAAACAAATGGGCTTGTCAGATAAGGTAAGCTATGTCTCCACTGGTGGAGGCGCTATGTTGGAGTTGTTGGAAGGAAAAGAACTTCCAGGAGTGAAAGCTATGAAAGAGTAGTTGTTTTTAAATTGTTATAATATTAAATATCATAATATTATTTACGAATACTCAAAAAATACATATTTTGGCTAGGGGTTGATGCGTTTCACTCCTAGCTTTTTTTTGAAGTGATTTGCTTAGTACCGGTCAAAAAAGAACGTCCCGATTAGGATTTTGGCGAATAGCCTGAAAAAACCTGCCTGCGCAGGCAGATTTGTTATCAGTCATTTTTCCTTTGCCAAGGGCATCCCTTTGGGGCGCTATTGCGCCAAAAATCGTTAGGTTATTTTTTGGCGGTTTCTTGGCAAGCTTTTGTCTTTGACTATTCACTTTCATGGCGTTCAACCCCTTTTCTAAATTATTTTAGCAAAGATTTCTATTTCAACTTAATCAGTTATTTTTCCCGCAAGGGAATCTATGTAAAAATGAACACGTATGAGAATGACTTTTCTCAGGAGTAATTCCTTTTTTATGCTTTCAATGCTATTGGTTTTTCAAATCAATAGCACAGCGCTTTATGCTTATGACACGCCTGACCCCAATCTAGAAGTTCGGGTAAACGACCAGGTCATCTGTATCGGTGATGTGGTGACCGTTGAGCTTGACTTATCAGAGCTTACGGTCGATTACACGCTCACGATCGATGGCAATCCAGTTGGCGCAAGTCAGGCCGGGACGGGTGGGACACTCACGTTTACCTCGCCACCAATAAACGGTAATACGACGATAGGGGTACAAGCCACGGATGTAGACGCCACCATCGATTTACAAACCTATCCGATAGAAGTAGATACGGTATTGATTTCTGGGGCCGCTACAGGAGTGACTGCTCTTGGGAATGATGGGGATATTTTTATTTGTGTAGAAAAAGGGAAAGCACCTTTTGATATTAGTGTCTCTCCTGCCAATGTGACGATCCGAGCACTTGAGGGCAACTGCCTTGCGAATTACTCTATTACTGGATTGGAAACAGGGACTTACTCGGTAACTATTACGGATGCAGAAGGTTGTTCTCAAAGTCAGACTTATGAAATTTCAGGACAAGTATGTAGTAATTTTAAGGTAACAGAAGCGGCTGAAGAACAGCCAGTTTCTTGTTTTGATGCCAAGGACGGCGCTATCAAGGTAACTTTACAACGCTTTGATGATTTGAATACGATTACGATTAATCCTGGCAATGGAGTCGCTCCACAGACCTTTACGAAGGCAGAGATAGGTGATGGCTCTATATTTTTGACTGATTTACCAGCAGGAGAATATAATATCGTGGCCGTGGATGATAGTGGCTGTCAAGTTGCCTACATGTTCAACCCCGTTAGAGTAAGTGGAGCTGCCAATCCTGTAACGGTAGAGTACACCCTAAGCGATGATACAGGCGCAGGTGATGGATCGATGCAGCTCTGTGTCAATGGAGGCAATCGAGTGTATGGCATCGCAACCATTCCTGATAATGGAACAATTACCAACTCAACGGATAATTCTTGCGACGGCAATTTTTCGATCGAGGATTTAGAGGCAGGAGATTATTCGTTATTGGTACAAGACGGTGCAGATTGCATCGACACGATTCAATTTACTATCAATGGTCCGTTGTGTGCTTTTGTGATTGATTCTATTAAAACAGATACCGTTTGTGCAGGGCTCACAGGTCAGATTTTTGTTTATACCTCTGGTGGAACAGCACCGTTTGATTATGATTTTGGATTTGGAACATTTACACAAAGTTTACCTGCCTTTGCTGCTTCTTTGGCAGGTGGAAATACAGTGACTTTCAAGGTGTCGGATGCCAACGGATGCACTATTGATTTCGGCAAACCAATTGCTTTACCGCTAAAGTCAAATATTCAAGCTGACATCTGCGTGACCAATATTTCGGATATATCCAATCCGCTTTCAGGACAAGCAGATATTTGCATCACTGGAGGAACGGCACCTTATACGGTATCCCTGTTTGGGGATGATACGACGCCAATCATCGAGGAGCTCCCAAACCCCGAATGTGCTAATTTTTACAGGATCAGGAACCTCACAGGAGGCAATCAAGTCGTACGGATTGTAGATGCACTTGGCTGCTCCATCAACCAGGGCTTTGTTGTCATGGCACAGACTTGTCCTACCTTTAGGGTTGACTCTGTAAATGTTAATCAAGTGGAATGTTTTGGGGCAAATACAGGTTCCTTGGAAATATATACAACAGGGGGAGTAGCGCCTTATGAATATTTTGTGTCAGATTACCTTTCTTCTACATCAGAAATGGGGGATTATGTTTTTGATGGCTTAGATTCTGGTTCGTATATGATATACGTGAAAGATGCTGCGGGGTGCATCGCTCCCCATAGTTTTACAAAAGTAGAATTACAGTCTTCTACAAGATTGAGCTCCACTTTGAGTAATGTCCCACCTTGCCCAGGCGAAATGAATGGTGAGATTTGCATTACGCCGAATGGAGGTTTTCCAAAATTTGTTTACACCGTCACTTTTGAGGATGAAGAACAGACTGTTGTAGAAGGGCCCGGGCCTGGCTGTCAAGGAGCGTTTCATGTCCCTAATGTTGGGATGGGGAATTATTGTATAGAAATGGTCGATTCGGTAAGGTGCCAAGCTTCCGGTCTTTATGCTGTGGCTGAAGAAGGCGTCAATGTGGCCTTTGAGACCACACCTGCCTGTGAAGGACAAAACATAGGAAGCATAGATGTCTCCATTTCGGGAGGTACGCCTGCGTACACCATTATCTGGGACACAGATGCAGAGACGGAAGATTTGGAAGATCTGCTGCCTGGTACTTATACCATTTCTGTCACTGATACAAGGGGGTGCTTAACAGTCCAACCGATTCAAGTAGAGTCGTACACTATTGATTTAACAGCTGCTGTCAACCCAACTTGTAACGAACAAAATATTGGAGCGATAAATGTCACCACGAACGGAGGGATATTGCCTTATACTTTTAGTTGGAGTAATGAAGCTGATACGGAAGATATAACGGGTCTAGACGAAGGCACTTATACACTAAATGTATTAGATAGCAACGGTTGTGTTGCAGAGATTACAGAAGGAGTAACGAAGTATGAAATGACGGTTGCTGTCGATGAGCAAGGTACTTGCGAAGGTACAATAAGTGGTAGCCTTACGGCAAATGCCAATGGTGGAATTGAGCCTTATTCTTATACTTGGTCGAACAACAACGTAAATATGACCAATTCGCCGCTTCCTGCGGGGGATTATACCGTGGCGGTCTTTGATGCAAATGGTTGTGAAGTAAATGCTGATGGTACGGTCGAATCATTCCCGTCCCCTTCGGTAGACATTGAAGGAGGGACTATTTTCCCAAGAGGCGAATCGACGGATTTGAATGCCGTAGTGACTGGGGGCACGGCTCCCTACACCTACGAGTGGAGTCCTTCCAATATTCTAAGTACAAGCAATACTCAAAGCACTTCCGCTTTCCCAGGGGAGGCAGTTAATGTGCAAGTCATTGTTACGGATGCCAACGGTTGTACAGCCGCCGCATTGGTCAATATCCAAGTATTTATCCCCCCTATTTTACCGACGGGTTTCACGCCCAATAACGATGGGAATAACGATGTTTTTGAGCCTATTTTTAGAGGCTTTCAGTTGAATGTGACCTTATTCCAAGTTTTTGACCGTTGGGGCAAGAAAGTTTACGAGGCCAATGACGAAACAGGCTGGGACGGTACATTTAATAATACAGACCAACCGATTGGCACTTATGTCTATTTTTTAGAATATGAAGACCCGCTAGGGAATAGGGAAACTTTGAAAGGGCAGGTGACGCTACTGCGGTAATGCTTAATTCCTACCATTTTTGAAAATGAAATAATAGAAATAAATCTGATGAATAAAATATTTATAACATTATCAATGATAGTTGGGCTGACCTTGGGAGTATCCGCTCAAGACATTCATTATTCTCAATTTTATAATGCCCCAATATTGATTAATCCTTCCCTGACGGGACACATCGAGGGAACTTATCGACTTTCTGCTATTTATCGAAACCAATGGTCAAGCATTACTTCAGGTGGTGTTTATTCCACGCCATCTGGTTCTTTCGATATGAATTTCAGAAGTGGGGACTCTAGAAATAGCTTCGGCGGTGGCCTGGCGATTTACAACGACCAAACAGGGAATGACCATCTGAACACCCTTGGGTTTTATGGTTCGGTTGCTTACCATTTGAGTTTGGATAAAGGCGAGAAAAACTTCCTTTCCTTTGGGGTGCAAGCAGGCGCGTTGCGCAAGCAGGTCAACCCTAATAATATCATTTTCGGTGACCAAATTGACGGTAACGGAAATCCGACTCAGGGTACTGTTGAAAATTTTGACGAAACCGACTTTACAGCTACTGATGTTAGGGCAGGGGTCACCTTCTCTACTTATCCCAATCCATCTACGATTATCAAGATAGGAGCGGCTGTGATGCACTTACTGCCAGTAAACGAGTCTTTTTTCGGGAATACCGAAAATAATTTACCATTGAGAATTGTTTTTCATGGACAGGGCGATTTTGGCATGAATGATAAAATCAGTGTTCTACCTAATTTCTTATTGATGGTTCAAGGTGGCGTGAATACGATAAATTTAGGCTCTAATGTACGGTATAGCCTTTCACCCGATATGGGCGCATGGGCAGGTGCAGGGTTTAGAGTTGGGGATGCAGCCATCTTCAATCTAGGAATTGATTATAGGAGTATTCAAGTTGGACTGGCTTACGATTTCACGGTCTCCGACCTCAATCGAGCCACAAACGGACAAGGTGGATACGAGATTTCATTGGGTTATATAGGGCGTATCGTCAAGCCGGCTGACCCGATTTATCCAGCGGTTCGTTATTTCTAAATTCATTTAGTTGATGTTGTTCTAAAATTAGATTTTAGTAATTAGTAATTATATTGAAAATCACTCTTTTATAACTTACTTGTTTTACCAAAATCGAAAATGGAACAATGTCTAGTTTTATAAAAAAAATCATCAACAGATGTTTAAACATATCACAATCTTTTCTTTATTGCTTTTGGTAGGATATGGGTTGAGTGCTCAGCCTGGTAAGGTGCGAGAACGTTGGGAAGAAAGTATAGCGCATGCCGAGCAATTGATGGAAGAACAGAGCTACTATAATGCGGCTGAAAAGTATAAAAAAGCGCTAAAAGTCAAGCGCAATGATACGGAGTTGTTATTCAAGACAGCAGAAGCTTACCGTTTGGCGCGCAACTATAAATCTGCTGCCAATTATTATAATAGATTAGAACGCCAGATGGTCAAAGATGGAGTAGGGGCGATGTACCCATTGACGGGGTTATTAAAGGGGCAAATGCTCAAACAAGCGGGGGATTATGATGGGGCAGAAGAAGCCTTATTTGTTTTTAAATCAGAATATAAAGGTGAAAAAAGCGAATATTATAAGCAGATAGCCGAGATGGAACTGGCCGGGATCAAATGGGCAAGGAAAAGTGGAGAACCTGTGGTGAAGGTGAGGGATGTGGCTGCTATGAAGCGACAGGTCAATAGCAAATACACAGAATTTGCGCCGATGCCTTTTGGTAAAGACCAGTTACTGTTTTCTTCTTTGAAATCCAATAATCCAATCTATGTAGAAGACGGCAAGGTGGTTTCTAAGATTTATGTGGCTACTATCGGGGCAGACGATGGACGGATTGTTGATGTAAAAGAGTTTGACAGAGGCTTAAATACGGGAAGTAAACACGTGGGGCATGGCGCATTATCGGCAGACGGCAAGCGTTTCTATTTTACAAAATGTGAATACGAAGTTAGTGACAACGAGGTGAAATGCCAGATTTATAAGTCTTCCAAGGGAGTGAATGGTTGGACCGGAGCGACGCTAATGGGAAATTCGGTGAATATGGAGGGTTTTGAAAGTACAGCACCTTTTGTTACAACTGACGATGATGGGGAAGATGTACTATATTATGCTTCCAATCGACCTGGCGGAAGAGGGGGCTTGGATTTGTGGGTGACGAAGTCTAGCGGTGGTAGTTTTGGTTCTGCTGTTAATTTGGGAGAGGGTATCAATACGATTGCGGATGAGACGACCCCATTTTTAGATAATGGCGAAGCTAACGAAGATACTCGTCCTGCCTTGTATTTTAGTTCCAATGGTCATCCTGGCCTAGGGGGCTACGACGTTTTTAAAAGCTTTAAAGAGAACGTCAACTTTACTAGTTGGTCAAAAGTGGAGAACGCTGGTAAGCTTCTCAATACTGCGGAGGACGATTTGTATTTTGTTTTGGACAAAATCAATGCTAGGGCTTATGTCGTTTCTAATCGAATCGGTGGGCAAAGTATAAAAGGAGCAGGACGGACTTGCTGTGATGATATATTTATGGCAAATCTTGGCGATGCGCCAGTAGAAATCATAGCAAGCATTGTGGGTACGGTGTATGATGAAAAAAACCGACCAGTCCCTGGAGCGAAGATGACTTTGTTTGATGTGACAAAGGGACAGGACAGGGTGAAATCCATGAATACGAACAGCCGTGGCTACCTTTTTGAGAAACTGGCACTAGAGAAAAATTATAATCTGGTTGTAAGAGCCAAAGGTTATCCTGCTCAAGAGTATGCCTTCTCTACGAAGGATTTGGCCTTGAGCCAGCAGTTCAAAAAGGATTTTTACCTAAAGAAAGAGAAGAAAGAAGAACCTAAGGAAAGTAGCTTAATCCTTGCTGGAAAAACCTTCTCAGATCAAGGTCGGGATGGAAAGGCAGTACTCAATGGAGCAACGGTTGAAATTGTGCAAATCAATACAAAAACAGGGAAAGAACGCTCCTTGAAAACAACAACTTCTAGCGGTAGCGGCGATTTTAGGACGAAAGTGCCAACGGGGTATCGCTACAAATTGATTGGAACAGAAGCCAATCACTTGACAGCCTCTGCATTTATAGACGGTACAAATGTGGTAGGAGATGAGACTCGGAAAGCAGATTTATTACTGCGTATTCGCAAGAAAGATGTCAGTTTTAAAATCGAAAATATCTACTACGACTTTGATAAGGCAACGATTAAAGAAGAGTCATTGCCCAATTTGGAAGTATTGCTCACTATCTTAAACGACAATCCAGATATTAAGATAGAATTGGGGGCGCATACCGATAGCAAAGGTACCGATGCGTATAACCAGAAGCTTTCTCAACGTCGGGCACAAAGTGTCGTCGATTGGTTGGTTGGGAAAGGGATTTCTGTTTCCCGCCTTGCTGCGAAAGGATATGGAGAATCTCAGCCAGTTGCCGCCAACAAAAACCCAGATGGTTCTGATAACCCAGAGGGCAGGCAGTTGAACAGACGGACAGAGTTCAAGTTGATTGAATAGGCTTTTTGGTAAAATTAGGCTAGATTTTACATGAAGGTTTTTTGATTATTACGGATTGCGTAGAAGAGCAAACTGATTTATGGCCAGGAGACTACAAATAGTCGTATTGATTATCTGTAGTCTCCTCGATTTTGACTAGTTTCATCAAGTATAGTAAGCCCTCCATGCAATACATTCTGAAGCTGCTTGTATGTGTTCCCTAGTAGGTTTTTATCAAAGATAGGAATGTCAGTCGATGATAACACCATTTTTAGTAAGGGGGGCTTGATGTGATTAGGCTAGAAGAAAGCACAAGTTGTACCTGCTACCAAGCCACAACAGAGCACCCAAAAAACTAAATGAATCCAGATCAACTTTAAGGATTTGCCTTGCAACAGAGCCGTAATCCCTAAAAAGGATAATCCAAACATCAATCCTGCCTCAGCACCATGTATCAAACCATGACCAAAAGAGCGGTGTCGAGTACCGTATTTTGATAAAAAATCTTGGATGAATTGATTGTATTCAGAGTTGGAGTCGGCAAGTGCCGGATCCATGAAGAATAGTTGGAAAATAGCGGTTTGATGAACACTCATTAAGGTGAGAATATAGGCAAGCACAATTCCAAAAAGATAGATGAATAGAATTTGTTGGGTGGTCTTTTTTTCGATTCGCTTTTCTCCAGTGACTTGAGCCAATCGGTCGCCTAGCACTTTAGGATGGTACCAAATGTAACCAAGGATGAGCGGGATTAATCCTGCTATTGGTAAGATAAACCAGTTTGCTTCTCCCATGATTCTTTGGTTTTTATATTGTGAAATAATAGTGCCGTGTGGTATAGGTTTTAAGCTTTGGTTAAGATAAGGTTTTTCTCGAGTTATTAGACATTATTCTATTTTCGATTTTGGTAAAAA
>JAHDBO010000391.1 GCA_020630355.1 Saprospiraceae bacterium | reverse complement strand
TGGGGTACAGGTGGTACTTTTCAATGAGGTATTGCAGCGATTGGTGCTGTGGGTAAGCCCAACCAATTAATCTTAAACCAACGCCTTTGCCATAAGCTTCCGCATCTTCGGAGAACTTGGTGTTGGTCACTATCCAGCCCCTGAAAATCTTATCTCGGTACTGGCTTTGTTCCTGCCACTTTATTTCGATGTCTTCAAAGCGAGAACGAATGTACATTGGCACTTGGACACTTACCTTTTCGGTTGATTTGTTACGATATTTACATTCTACCAAAATACATTCTTTTCTGTTTTCTGCGACCACATCTACTTCGTGATTGACGTATTTGCCTTCGCATACCTGACCGACTTTGACTTTGTAGTTCCTGTGTTCTAGTAGTTTTCCTACAAACATTTCAAAGGGGTAACCCGACGGCCCTAGCATCATGATGCCTGCCTTTAGGTTGTACTTGGCAGCAGCTTCCTTTCTTTTGGATTTTTTCAAAACACGAAAAGCAATCTGATGTAGCTTCTTACTCGTAATGCCATCAAATATTTTACATTCAATCTGAGGCAATATCTGTTCGATATAAGCTTTATCCGCACCAGAGCGCCGTAAGGAACGGACTAGTTTATGTCTATCATAAAGAACTTGCTCACCATCGTATTTGGTGATATGGATATCGTTTGCCCTCATACTACAACTCCATTTTTAGGAAACGCCCCGTATGGCTAGTCGGATGTTTCGCAATAGTTTCAGGTGTACCTGTACATACAACAGTACCGCCTTTGTGCCCGCCTTCTAGTCCCATATCTATGATATGGTCTGCTACTTTGATGACATCCATATTGTGCTCAATGATGACAACGGTATTGCCTTTGTCGACCAAGCGATTAATGACACCAACCAACATCCTAATGTCTTCAAAATGCAGACCTGTCGTTGGTTCGTCCAGTATGTAAAAGGTGTTTCCAGTATCCTTTTTAGAAAGCTCTTGCGATAGTTTGACCCGCTGGGCTTCTCCACCCGAAAGCGTTACAGCGGATTGACCTAAAGTGATATATCCTAGCCCTACTTCTTTTAGTGTTTTTACCTTTCGGTAAATACTAGGAATCGCTTCGAAGAAATCAACAGCTTCTTCGACCGTCATATCTAGTACATCGTTGATGGATTTACCTTTGTATAAGATTTCCAAGGTTTCTCTGTTGTAACGACGGCCTAGGCAAGACTCGCAATCGACATGCACATCTGGTAAGAAATTCATCTCTATGACCCGCTTGCCGCCACCCGAGCAAACCTCACAACGGCCACCCTTGACATTGAACGAAAAGCGTCCAGGTTTATAGCCCCGTATTTTGGCTTCAGGCAAATCAGAAAACAATTTTCTAATATCTGTAAAGACACCTATATATGTTGCAGGATTGGAGCGGGGCGTACGCCCAATTGGCGACTGGTCGATTTCAATGACTTTGTCGATGTGTTCTATCCCCTCAATAGATTGATATTCTAGTGGGTTTTTACGGCTTTTGTAAAAATGCTGTCGCAAAATGGGGTAGAGCGTTTCGTTGATCATAGTCGATTTTCCACTACCCGAAACACCCGTCACGCAAGTCAGTACTCCAAGAGGGATTTTGATGTTGACGGATTTGAGATTGTTCCCTTTTGCTCCTGTGAGCGATAAAAATTCCCCAGTTCCTTTACGGCGATTACTAGGCGTCTCAATCGTTTTACTGCCGTTGAGATATTGAGAAGTTAGCGTTTTTTTATCTAAAAAAGTGTTGGGAA
>JAHDBO010000390.1 GCA_020630355.1 Saprospiraceae bacterium | reverse complement strand
TGATATTTATACGAATAGAAAATGGAGCAAGCCCTTTGTTGATTGACAATAGAACTTAGAACTAGTGAAAAACGTTACATTTGTGTCTCATTAGTCACTATTCATTATCAATTACTCATTATAAAAATATGGCTCTTACAGAATCAAATATGCTGCCTTTAGGAGTGCAAGCACCCGACTTTGAATTACCAGACACCGTATCTGGAAAAAACATCAGTTTTTCCGAAATAAAAGGCGACAATGCGACGGTTGTGATGTTCATTTGTAACCACTGTCCTTATGTGATTCACTTAGAAAATGCTATTGCCGATTTTGCAAAAGCTTATCAGGACAAGGGCGTTGGTTTTGTGGCGATTAGCTCTAATGATGTTGAGAATTATCCAGCAGATAGCCCTGCATTGATGACAGAAAAGGCAGCGGAAGTGGGCTATTCTTTTCCTTATTTGTATGACGAAACTCAAGCGGTTGCCAAAGCTTATGATGCGGCTTGTACGCCTGATTTTTATATTTTTGATGGAGAAGCAAAACTGGCTTATCGAGGTCGTTTTGATGCTTCTCGTCCTGGCAATGATCATGAAATCACAGGGGCAGATATTAAAGCTGCTCTAGAAGCAATCTTATCTGGGGAGGCAGTAGCAGAACCTCAATGGCCTAGTGCGGGGTGCAATATCAAATGGAAAAAGTAAGAGGGGATTAGAAAACTTAGGAGGTTTGCTGTACAATATGTTGATGGTTCTACAGCAAACCCTCTAGGTTCAATAGATATAATTTTCCGTTTTCAATTTTGACAAAACGAATAAGCTTCAATGTGATACTTTAAGTCTAATATCTAAACTAAAGTCTAGCTACTAATATCCATTCTAAGATGTCCTAAAAAGTCCGTGCAATTCCCCTTGGACTTGGTTGATTACTTGTCCTAAGTCTTCAGGGTTATTGGCGAAGTCTACTGTATTAGCGTCAATAATCATCAGGTTACCCTCTTTGTAACCTTCAATCCACTTATTGTACTTTTGGTTGAGTTTTTTGAGGTAGTCGATACTCATTGTCGATTCATAATCTCTGCCTCTGCTTTCGATATGAGAGACAAGCGTAGAGATATCCGCTTTCAAGTAAATCATCAAATCTGGTGGGGATATCTGCTGGGTCATCAACTCAAATAAACGAATATAATTGTCAAAATCCCGATGGGACATTAAGCCCATTTCGTGTAGGTTGGGCGCAAAAATGTGTGCATCTTCATAGATACTTCTGTCTTGTATGACGGTTTTTTCTCCCCTTCGAATATCCAATACCTGACGGTAACGGCTATTCAAGAAATAGATTTGCAAGTTGAAAGACCAACGCGGCATATCCTTATAAAAATCCCCTAGGTAGGGATTGTCGGTAGTGTCTTCATAATGGACATCCCACCCAAAATGCTTCGCTAATTTAGTCGATAAAGTCGTTTTGCCAGCACCAATATTTCCTGCGATGGCGACGTGTTTGATTTCAGGATGTAAATGGTCCATTTTATCAGATTTTGGTCTCTCCCTGCGAAAATACAATAAGTGATGGTCAAAAAATAAATTCCCGATTGGAAAATAATTTTTTACGGTTCCAAAGCGAGTTGGATTCAAAAATAATAGCATCGGAATTTGTACATCATCATTAAAAATAACAAAAAAAGCCTAGGTCATAAGACCTAGGCTTTGATTTTTTTCGGCGAAAGCCGTCATTAATTATCGCTTGATAAACGGACTTGTCCAGTAAGCATCATTGCTGATGAACTTA
>JAHDBO010000389.1 GCA_020630355.1 Saprospiraceae bacterium | reverse complement strand
TTCATGCTTTGACGGCAAGCTCCAACGTAATGGACTGGTGGCCCGGTCTTTTTGGGAGCGATTGCTTGTATAATGAAAAAGAACACTATATAATATGTGCCAATATTATAGGTTCTCCTTATGGAAGTACGATGCCTAGCAGTTTGGAGTTTCCGCAATTTTCGGCAAGGGATATTGTGCAAAGTCAGTTAGCTTTAGCAGCTCAGCTAGGAATCGAGCGTATCCATACTTGCATTGGAGGGTCCTTTGGTGGCAACCAAGCGGTCGAATTTGCTTATAGTTTTAAGGGGGAGATTGAGCATTTGGTTTTAGTCGCTTCTTGCGCGAAGGAATCTCCTTGGGGCGTGGCGATTCACGAAGGGCAGCGTTTGGCTTTGAAAGCCGACCCCACTTTCGGTACATCGGAAGGAGGCAAAGCTGGGATGAAAGCAGCAAGGGCCTTTGCTATGATTTCTTATCGTTCCGCACAAGCTTTTGATATTAAACAAACGGATACAGAAGAAAAACTGGATGATTTTAGGGCATCTTCCTATATTCAATATCAAGGCGATAAATTTGTCAATCGATTCAACGCTATCTCTTATTACTACTTAAGTAAATGTCTGGACACGCACGATATAGGAAGAAAACGTGGAGGTGTAAGAAAAGCACTTTCTACAATCAATACAAACTGCTTAGTGATTAGTATCACATCTGATTTTTTGATTCCAAGGCATCAACAAGTGGTATTGGCAGCACATATCCCAAATGCTACTTTCGTAGAAATAGACTCGGATTATGGGCACGATGGATTTCTAGTGGAAGTCAAGCAGATAGATGCTGCAATTCGGGTGTTTTATCAAGAACAAGCTACTTAATCAGGCCCTCATACAACCACTCCGCCAAGAGCTGACGGTTCTTGGTTCTAAGAAAGCGCTGCTGGTCAATTGAGTTTTGGATATTGCCCAATTCTACATAGACTGTACTTGGTCTTGTCTCACGCAACATGTGCAAATCTCGGTATTGTACTTTTCCATTGTAGCCTCTTCCTTTCTGGTATTTGTCGTATTTGCGTTTGAGTGTTTTCTGGATGTTGTACGCCATTTTTTTACCTTGTCTAGAGCCTTTTTTATAATAGAAAAAGACATCTGCTCGCTTGTTTTTGCTCCTAGAATCTATATGCAGGCAAATCATGCGTTGGGTTTTGGTACCTGCTTTTTGATGGCTACTGTATAGCCGATTAACGGCGTTCGACCGTTGGAACAATCGTGGTTTTTGGCTTCTTAGGATTTTCTCGGTACGCCAGTTGAGTTCGTCTTGGTCGCATTGAAGAAAAGCGTCGTCTCGGATACCATCATCTGGGTCACGCGTAATGATATATACCGTAGCGCCTTGGGCAATTAATTGTTTGGAAAGCCTAAGTGCAATATCATAAGCATATTCATCTTCACACAACCTATTTTTACCCCGTTTCCCGATAGCGCCAGGGTCAGGGCCACCATGCCCAGCGACCACGTAGTAGACTTGTCCTTTTAATTTGTTGGAAGCCAGAGGTATGTATTCGTTTTTTTTGCCA
This sequence comes from Saprospiraceae bacterium, assembly GCA_020630355.1. Lineage (GTDB taxonomy): Bacteria > Bacteroidota > Bacteroidia > Chitinophagales > Saprospiraceae > JAHDBJ01. The sequence continues at coordinate 229 of JAHDBO010000389.1, read as the reverse complement.
AAAATGGGAAAAGTCCTGTTTTTTCCTTTGCGGGAAGCCAGATTGTCTCCTTTGACATTTTCTATATCCAGCTCAACATTTTCGGCAGTCGGTTCTGGACTTGGTTGAGGAACAGCTTTGGGGCAGTTGAAAATGTGGTGGGGCACGAGGAGTATTTTATCTTGCTCGTATTCCTCGCTTTTTACTTTGGATTGGGTCAAGGCTCTATTGTAAGACTGAATTTTCACGG
>JAHDBO010000045.1:3189-11244 GCA_020630355.1 Saprospiraceae bacterium | reverse complement strand
ATAAATCACCTCCGATACCACAGCCTGTCGGCTCCATGAGACCTAGCGCCGCATTGGCTGCAATCGCAGCATCTACGGCAGAACCACCTTGTTTTAAAACGTCAAGCGCAACTTGAGTGGCTAAAGGCTGAGAAGTAGCGGCCATACCGTTCTTAGCGATGACCTCCGAACGGGTCGCATGTTGAAAGCCAGTAATTCTATCTTGTGCTATTATCTGTAAACAGGTGATAAAACAAAAAAGGAATGTCAATTGGAAACGAGCCATAATTGGAATTTTTACCAATATAATAAGACTCCCCCTTACAGCTTCATAATTCTCCTATAATCCTACTTAAAATGATAGTCTTTTAAAAATATGCCTTTAACTCCTGAATCAAATCATCGTTTACATGAGTAGAAACAGGCATTTCTATCAAGGCCAAATGTCTATCCCCCAAGCACTTTTTCAATATTTTCTTAAAATCCTTCACTGTAGTGGGCCGATACCCTTCTATGCCAAAACTTTCTGCCAAAAGGGCAAAATCTGGGTTGCCCAACGCTGTACCAAAATCTTTTCCTTCGTCCATTTGTTGCTTCCATTTTATCAATCCATAATTATTGTCGTTGACGACGACGATGACGAATGCCACGCCCAAGCGTTTGGCCGTTTCGATTTCTTGAATATTCATCATTGCCCCTCCGTCGCCCATCAAACATACTATCGCCCTTCTGGGGTCTATCAACGCCGCCGCAATCCCACCGGGCAACGCAATCCCCATCGATGCCAAGCCATTAGAAATAATACAGCCCGTCGGGTGCATGCACTCGAAATTTCTAGCAATCCACATTTTATGACTACCCACATCGCTGATTAGCAATCCATCTTCTGGTAGGACTTCCCTAATCGCAGCGATAACGCCTGGGGTGTGAAACTCGGTCGCTTCATCCGATTGCTCGTAAAAAGCAATTGAGTCCGAAATCCGCTGTCTTATTCCTGAATACCAGGTTGTTTCAAATTGATGATCAAACTGTTCATTTAGCAAACAGAGCGTATTGGATATATCTCCGACCAGCTCGACTTCAGGTACATATTCTTGATAGACCACCGCCGTTTCGACATCTATGTGGATGATTGACTTCTCTGCACCAATGTTCCAATGTTTTGGGTCATATTCAGCGATATCGTAACCAATAGCAATAATTAAATCAGATAGCTCAAAAGCCTCTATGATATAATCTTTGAAGTTCAAACCGACAGTCCCGACATGATGTTCATCACTGGCAGCCACTGCTCCTTTGCCCATGAAAGTTGTAGCAACTGGTATCCCTTTTTCGGTAACAAGTTTGCAAAGAGCTTGACTGGCCCTGGCCCTAATGCCGCCATTACCGACCAAAACAAGGGGCTTTGAACTTCCCCGAATCAGCTCAATCGCTTTATCAATGCTATCCTGATTGGCAACAGCCCGGGGAAGTGGTTTTTTTTCGACGATGGTGACATCCTCCTGTACGGCAGCATGGGCAATATCTTCGGGCAACTCGATGTGCGTGGCACCTGGTTTTTCCATTTCTGCAATTTTGAATGCAGCCCGAACCACCTCTGGGATGACCGCTTCCCTTGCAATACTATTACTGTACTTCGTCACCTTTTCAAACATATCCACCACATCTATCATTTGATGGCTTTCATGGTGCATCCTACTTGTCGCCCCCTGACCTGTTATAGCCACTAGTGGTGCTTTGTCCAAGTTAGCATCAGCGACACCTGTCAGTAAATTGGTAGCGCCCGGCCCTAGCGTTGATAGACAGACCCCTGCCCTGCCCGTCAGCCTGCCATGTACATTCGCCATAAAAGCGGCACCCTGTTCGTGTCGTGTGGGTATGAAGCCTATTGAGGACTTTTCGAGTGCGAATAAAAAATCTTGGTTTTCTTCTCCAGGCACTCCAAAGATGTAAGGAACCCCTTCCTGCTCAAGACACTTCAAAAAAAGTTCTGAGGCATTCATTCTAACGGATTTTGATGAGAGCTTATTTGGATGATAACATAGCATCTCTAAGCTGAAACAAATGTAATGGAATAAGTGTAAGGGACAATATACTTGTTACTGAGCGACATAACCACCGTCAATCGGTAGTGTGTGCCCAGTGATATACCTGGCTTCATCACTAGCCAGAAACGCTACGGCCGCTGCCACATCCTCTGGCTGAATCCAGCCTGGCATAGGATTTAGTTCATTGAATTGGGCTTCTGTGGCTTCTGGATCTTCACTTTCTTCTATGAAATGCTCAACTAAAGCGGTTTTGACGACGCTTGGAGCGATTCCATTCACCCTAATGCCGTGCTCTGCATACTCCATCGCCGTGCTTTTGGTCAATTGCACCAAAGCTCCCTTAGCAGCTGTATATGGCGGTATGTTTTCGAAGCCAACCAGTCCCGCGGTAGAAGAAGTGTTGATGATGACGCCACCGCCCTGTTTTTTCATTTGTTCCAAACCATACTTCAAGTAGTAAAATGCCCCGTCCAAATCAATTTGTCGGACTTTTTCCCAGTTTTCTATGCTTGATGCTCCTGTTGGCTTTTGTTCTCCATCTATGCCTGCATTATTGAATATAATATCTACCCGACCAAATTTTTCAACGGTGGTATCAATAGAGTGTTTGACCTGCTCGTGACTAGTCACATCCGTTTCTACGAAAATAGCGTCTTGAAGATTTTCTGCAAGTGTCTTCCCTTTTTCATCAATGTCGGCGATAACCACCTTTGCCCCTTCTTTGTCAAAGCGTACAGCGGTTGCTTTTCCTAATCCCGATGCACCTCCTGTTATGAGTATCACTTTGCCTTCTAGTCCTTTCATCCTTCTTTTTTATGATTTTCAATAATTTGACTTTCATAAAAAATACGGAAGCAAATGTATAAATGTTCATTTGCTTCATTCTTTAAGCAACTTTAAATTACACCTCCTTCATTCTAAAAACTAGTAATCAATTCATTTTCAGGTAAGTCATGCTCAAACGAATCTTATGGTAAGGCATCTGTTCTTTATGAAACTCGAAGATTTCCTTGGGGGCGATTTCATCTCCTAGGGCTTTTTGCGCTTCTTTGACCGCATTCAAATCCCGCTCATCAATATAGTCCATCAAGTCTACATCTGCCCCTCTCTCATACAGTGTAGCAATGTGAGAATAGACCGTCACGGGATTGATACCACGCTTTTCTGCTATGGCATCTACATTCATTCCTTGTCGAAGATAGTGCTGCGTGACGATATAAGTCGAGCCTTTTATCCGCTCGCCCGCTTCTGATTTTTCTATAATAAATTGTCGAATCTCTTCAAGGAATTGGGCGCCATACAAATGTAACTTACGCTGCCCTACCCCAGAAATACCAGCCAATGCAGCATCGTCCGTTGGCTTATTTTTAGCCATCTCTTCCAGTGTCGCATCAGAGAAAATCAGATAAGGTGGTACGCCCCTGGTCTGTGCAATCCGACGGCGCAGCTCTTTCAAACGCTCCATCAAACTATCTCGTATCAACTCGGATTTCGACTTCTTCTTCATGCGTTCCTCTCGCTGTTGCTTGATTTCGTTCATCAGCACCAAGGGGACTTTCTCCCCATCAAAAAGCACGCCCCGACTTAGTTCCGTCAACTTTAATTGGTGGTTTTGGTCATAAGCAATTTCGACATAACCTTTGTTTATCAGTTGTAGCAAGAATTGTTGCCAATCTGCAAAGCCATGGTTCGCTCCTGCTCCGTAGGTCTTGATATTATGGTATCCCTTCTCGAAAATATCTCTTCGTTTGGAGCCTCGCAACACATCTATCAAAGTGTTGACACCCACTTTTTCGCGTAAGCGATATATGGCAGACAGCGCTTTTTGAGCAATCACCGTCCCATCAAACTCTTTAGGTGGATTCTGGCACACATCACAATTCCCGCATTGCTCGGTGAGGTGTTCGTTGAAATAACTCAATAATATCCGACGTCTACAAATCAATGCCTCCGCATATTGCTGCATACGTTCCAGCTTTGCCAACTGTACTTCTAGCCGCTCCGAAGACAGACTATCCCCTAACATACTCCGCATCGACATCACATCCGCAAAGCTGTAAAACAGGAGCGTATCCGAACGGACGCCATCACGCCCAGCACGCCCTATCTGCTGATAATAGCCTTCTATGTTTTTAGGTAAATTGTAATGGATCACCCATCTTACATTCGACTTATCAATCCCCATACCGAAAGCAATCGTAGCGCAGACGATTTCCACATCATCATTGATGAAAGCCTCCTGCACCCTCGCTCGGTCTTGATGGCTTCGTCCTGCATGGTAAAAATCTGCTTTGATGCCCTTGTTTTTTAGTTTCTCACTTAGTGCTTCTGTACTTTTCTTACTTAGGCAATAAATAATGCCCGATTGCCCTTTGCGATTGCTTACAAACTCTATAATTTGCTCGATGCGCTTGCGCCCAGGCCGAACTGTCAGACTCAAATTGGGTCGGTCAAAAGATGCAAGGAATGTTTTTGGTGTACCCAGTCCCAATTGCTCGGCAATATCTTTTCGGGTGACTTTATCGGCCGTCGCCGTCAAAGCCATGATGGGAGTATTTTTGAATTGCCTTTTCAGAAATCCCATCCGAGTGTACTCTGGACGAAAATCATGTCCCCAAGTCGAAACACAGTGCGCCTCATCAATCGCAAATAGGTTGATTTTGGCTTTCGCCAAAACGGGCTGGAAAGAAGGGGAAAGAAGTTTTTCAGGGGAAATATAAAGCAATTGTAAGCGTTCTTCTATAAGGGCATCTTCGATGGCTCGTTGTTCGCCACTGTTGAGGCTAGAATTATAATAAGCCGCTAAGACACCGTTCGCTTTCAAGCCTTCTACTTGGTCTTTCATCAAAGAAATCAAAGGCGAGACCACGATACAGGTCCCGGGCATGGTCATTGCAGGTATTTGGAAACAGATGGATTTCCCTCCGCCTGTTGGCATCAGTACGAGGGCGTCCTGACCAGCATAAACCGTTTCGATAATTTCGGCTTGCATCGGGCGGAAACTATCGAAACCGAAATATTGTTTTAATGTCTCTTGGGCTATTTTTATGTTCATGCTGAAACAATGAGTAATGAAAAGCATGCCAAAGGCATTACTTCGTGAAATAATGAATAATTTTGCAGTAACTCAATACCTATAAGACGCCTAATTATAGTGATTTCCATAAAAATTTCAAACATATTCGTTTTATAAAACGATTATTAATATTCAAATATGAAAAAAATTGTTTGCTTCCCCATACTAATTGCCCTACTTATTGTTGCTCAACAAGGGATTGCTCAAAACGTAAGTATTACAGGTAAAATTGAACAGCCTAAAGGCGGACAAATTATTTTCCAAGAACTAGGTTTGCCTTTCTTGCCAATAAAAACAAAAAACACGGAGGTAGATGCCTCGGGTCAATTCAAGATTGAGCTTGATGTCCAAACACCTAGTTACTATCTGTTGACCTACAATCGTAGAAGGTTTACCTTCTTTTTGCACCCCAATGATAGACTGCACATTACGTTTAAAAGCAATGGTATCGACGGGTCTATCAAATTTGAGGGCGAAGGCGCTGTTCCCAATAATTACCTACAAAAGAAAAACTTCGTAGAACTTACGCGCAAGATATATGATAAGACCTATTTCGGCATGACGTATAAGGAGTTTATTACAAAATCAGATGCCTATAAAGCCAAAATAGGACAAGCACTAGAAGATTTCAAAGCCAATGAAGATACTAAGAAATATGCTCGATTTATAGAACTGGAAGAAGCAGATATTTATGCAAAATGGGCAACCCTTCATGTAAAATACGCTCCTTACAGAGCATTTTATAATAAGAAAAACCCTAAAGAAGTCTGGGCGACCGTGGATATGGAAACCCTCAAAGCGATGAATGTCAACCAAGCTCAATTATTGGCTTCTAAGACCTATAGGGATTTCTTAAAACACTATGCGTCGATGTTGACAGACCATCAACTGGTCACTACTGCATCCGAAGGCACTAGGTATACCGAAGAAGGCTTGGTTAACGCTATGTACCTCAACGCCAATCAATTCTTTTCCGATCCTGAAATCGTAGAGTATATTAAAACAAGGGTAATTTATGACCATATCACCAAAAAAGGGATTAACGGGATAGAGCCTGCTATTGTCGACTTCGACAAAACCGTCAAAAAAACAAACTATAGGGGCTATATCAAATCCAATGTTGATAAGTGGGCACACTTGCGCACAGGTGCGGAGGCTCCTGACTTTACAGGGATGACCAATGATGGCAAAACGGTTAAACTGAGCGACCTGAAAGGGCAGTTCGTCTATATTGATGTTTGGGCAACTTGGTGTGGCCCTTGCCGTCGGGAGATTCCTAATTTGGAAAAAGCTTATGAAGCTTATCATGACAAAGGTATCGCTTTCATGAGTGTTTCAATTGACAAAGACAAGAAGCGTTGGGAGCAATTCTTGCAGGACAATAACATGGTCGGCAACCAAATCTATACGCCAGGTGGATGGGGTGCTCCTATCAATAAACAATACAATATCACGGGTATCCCTCGTTTTTTACTCGTCGATAAAGAAGGGAAAATCATCACGGTCAATGCACCACGTCCTTCGCAGGGCATTGGGGGTGTTTTTGAAAAATTATTGAAGCAGGGCTAGCGTACAATAAAGTTGCTGAAAAAATCTCTGCCTCGACTTCATGTCCTGATAAAACAACAAATATTTCACATAAATAAATCATCCCGAATTTAGATAAAAATCAGAATTCGGGATGATTCATTTATGTAGCAATAAGGATTACTGATCTTAAAAAGTCTTTGTTTTTTACTCTATTTTCATCAGTGGGATTGTTTGGATTTTGTTGTTATCAAACATGATTTTTATAAAATAAGTGCCAGCTTTATAGTTAGCAAGGTCGAGTTCTATGATATTGTTCCCATTATTTATAAAAAGATGTTTCTGACCGTGAACTTGCCCTAATACATCCAAAACTACCATGTTGGCTTCTGTTTCTTTATCAGAAAATAGTTTCATTCTGACTTTTCCGTGGTAAGTGGGATTTGGATAGACGCTCAATATTCCCTTTTCTTCTTCATAACAATTTGTTATGACACTAATTAATTTATGATATTCAAAAGAACGGTCGAAATCGACTTGTTTTATTCGATAATGATTTAAGTTCTGAGTAACATTCGAATGTTTGAAAGAGTAATTATTAACTTCGGAAGTCGTACCGTTCCCCTCAACCAAGCCGATAGTTTCAAAACTTTTTCCATCTATACTATACTCGATTAAAAAATAGTCATTATTGGTTTCCGATGCGGTTTCCCATTCTAACTCTATATCACAGCCTATGCCTATGCCTTCAAACGAAGTAAGTTCTACTGGCAATACGAATGGTGTGACGATGTATTCTGATGTACAAGTTCCATCTTTACAATCTGAAACCATTAACTCTACATTAGGATAAGCGTTGTAAGGAATATCATTGTACACATACTCTACCCCATATACCAGATTAGAAAATATCTCCCCAGTTGACACGTTTTCTAAATTGTAGCACCCTTCGTTAAGCGTAGATTCGTTTGTGATCATCATAAAAATATCATAGGTGTCATCATCTTTTGTCGAAGTCTGATTATCATCATAGGTAGTTTTGATTGAACTTACAAGACTTTTACAATTTTCAGTCTTTCCAGAGCAGGGATTGGGCGCCACCGCCGTCTCCGATATGCTGCCGCAAGAGCCACTGTCCGTGATGGTCAGGTTCAGGTCGCCAGAACTTATGGCAAATGAACCGAAGGTGTACGCCGTGCCGAAACTCAGGCCGCTCCTCGTGTCTCCGCCTGTGATGTCATAGCTGCCACCGTCTCCGCCTGTTACCGTTACCGTGTAACTGTACGTGTCGTCAGTGGGGTCGCCCGTACCGTTATCATCACAGACCGTGGTGATGCTCGCTGCCAAGTTGCAGCCCGCCGAGCAAGTGCTGGGCGCCACCGCCGTCTCCGATATGCTGCCGCAAGAGCCACTGTCCGTGATGGT
>JAHDBO010000045.1:0-3089 GCA_020630355.1 Saprospiraceae bacterium | reverse complement strand
CAGGTTCAGGTCGCCAGAACTTATGGCAAATGGACCGAAGGTATGCGATGTAAAGGAATTAAGGTTGTTTCTTGAATCATCTCCAGAAATATTAAAAGTACCACCATCTCCTCCAGATACAGATACAGTATAAGTATATGTATCATCAGAAGGGATATTGGTTCCATTATCATTACAAACAGTGGTTATATTAGCCCCGAAATTACATCCAGTTGAACATGTTGCCGGTGCAGAGACATACTCATTGATAGAGCCACAACTTCCTGAGTCAATGATGACTATATTTAGACCACCGCTGCTAATGTTAAAAGGACCAAAGGTATAACTCGTATTGTAATTCAACCCACTGTGATTGTCGTCCCCTGCTATACTAAAGGTGGAACCTCCTCCTCCATTAACATTTATGAGGTAATAATAGACATCGTCATCAACACTGGCCGTACCTAAGTTTTCACAAAACGAATTGACAAATGAGTTTAGGTTACATCCTGCAGAACAGGTTTGAGGTGCGCTAACAACTTCATTGATACTCCCACAAGTTCCAGCATCCGTGATGACAATATTTAAATTACCTGAATTAATACTGAAGGGGCCATAGGTATAGCTTGTATTATAGTTTAGTCCAGAATGGTTATCGTCCCCGCTTATCGAGTAGCTACCACCGTCACCTCCAGAGACGGTTATTGTGTAACTATATGTATCATCAGACAATATTGCCGTGCCATTATCATTACACACTACATTTGTTATTGTAGCCGACAAGTCACAGCATGAGACCTGCGATGCAGTTGCACTACTTGAAGTACTAGTACACGAACTATCCGTATTGTTTACGCAAATCGCAGTAAGGGTGACACCAGGTGACCATGGTGGGAGCGTAGTTGAGTAAGGTGCTCCACCAGTAGTACTGTATTCGATATGGCTGTCTCCTGTACAGTCGACATCTATATTCCACTCCCCCGTTGAACTCGGGCAAATATTTGTTGCAGATGATATGACAGGAGCCTCTGGATCAGTACAGACTGCGGGTCCTACATTGATGATTTCTCCACAAAAGGTTTCACTGCACAATCCAGTAGCATTAGTAGTCGTTACACATACCTCATAGGTCCCTGGATTGTTCCATGTGATATTTACATTTGATGTACCATCACCTACGATTACCCCACCTCCCGTAGCAGACCAAGCAAAGGTCTGGGAAGGCAGTGTATTCTGCATAGAAGCACTTGCTGGTACACCTGTGGTCACCGTCGGCTGCAAATCAAAATATTGGTTGAAGGCTAGTCCTTCTACAATGGTAGCTTCTATATGGTCATACTGAAAACAAGGTGCATTGCCATTATCACATGAAGCCGCCATAGCCAAATTAAAAGTGTTCCCTACAAAGCCAGAACTAAAAACATGCGTTACACAATTAGGGTTTCCGCTAGGAGGCGATGAAAAAAACTGTCCACCTCCACCTGGAAGGCAGTTCGCCAAAGTGTACGTCAAAGTTCCTCCCCCAGGACACGATTGTGTTCCATTCATACAAAACTCATATACCACTCCAGCACATAGATTGATGTTGTCACCGGATACAGCACCCGTTTCGGGCATATATGTTGTACCGATTCCATCAGGACATTGTCCAAAGACTTTTGTTTTACTAAATACCGTTACGAACAAGACGAGTAAAAAGATGTAGTAACAATTCTTCATAGTTTTTGTTTTTTTAGATTATTGACTGACAGGATAAGTTTTTTTACAAACGCACTGCTAAATCAATATTAAGCTCATGTTTTCAGGACAATACAGGACAAAAGTCGATAACTATTGTTGTTCATAAATCAGATGTGAAAAAGTCAATTTTTCAGTAAAATCTAGTTATGAAAACTTCGTCCTGCTTGATGTTTTTCTTAGATAACTTTTGTATTCCCTCTCCTTGTCGGTTCTAAAACTGTGCCAAAACCAATTAAAACTGAATATAAACACCTAAAACTCACTTATTGTGACATCCTAAAACAAATACAATTGTTCAAAACAATTATAATACAAAAAACTAATTCGCAGTTTTACTATTGCTATAATCAGAAAGGTTTGTCCTTTAGTTAGGACAACTTAGCATTTGAATAGAGATAAAGTATGTTTCATCGACAAAAACCTGCCATTCTGTCAAAATAGCAACTACTTCTCAAATGCTTGATATATGGTTATTTGACGATAAAAAACAATTATAATCTGCCATAATGCCAAATATCATAGCCTCGGCATGGCTTTTGACTTATCCTATTTAGATTTAATCTAAGAATGTACGGGTGCGGACACTTAAATGTTAAGAAGACGTTACGAAACAATCGCTGCTGTCTTTTCATCCGTAATAATAGTAGATTGAGTATCAAAACAGCAGTTGTATTTATTTAATCAAAATTTAGTCACAAAGAATATTTCAAAGGAACGATTCGACTAGCTTTCGGAGTTATTGATACAGCGCTAACCGTTAACAATTTGGACTTTGAACCCAATTTTGTTCACCAGCTTGACCTTATCACACGATGATAAGTATAGGGCACAAAATTTTTAGGTCATGGTTATTGACATAGATAAAAAATTAGTCGAATATCGGTCGGCTTTGGTGAATTTCGCCAACAGTTTGACCAGAAACATTGATGATGCGAACGATTTGTTCCAAGAGACTGCTTTCAAAATCATCAAAAATCAGGATAAGTATAAAATAGGTACGAACTTCCGTGCTTGGAGTTATACCATTATGCGCAATATCTTCATCAACGATTACCGTAAGAAGAAGCGCCGCAATATGGTGGTAGACAATACCGAGAATGATTTTTATATCAACTCCAATCAGCATGCCATCACCAATGACGGGGAGCACAACCTTCGTTATGCGGAATTGATGGGATTAGTAGAGCGATTGTCTCCAGATTTTAAAGATCCATTCTTGATGCGTTATCAAGGACTGAAATACGACGAAATCGCAGATGAATTGCAGTTGCCGCTTGGTACGATTAAAAGCCGTATCCACTTTGCTCGTAAGAAATTGAAAGAAATGATTGAAGAGCAAGCAACGATTGCTGTGTAGTAGATAAAAAAAG
>JAHDBO010000044.1 GCA_020630355.1 Saprospiraceae bacterium | reverse complement strand
TTGACATTCACTTTTTGAGGAATTTAGTTTACATATTATTCGCTTGTTTTTTTTGTATCAGCTTCCAAGTTCAAGGACAAACCTTGCCTGGCAAACTCAAAAGAGGCAAAGGAAAACTCCCCTTACCGAAGACGACAACCAAACGAGACACCTCCAAAACAAAAACGGCAGACAACGCCGCCCTTTTGTCAAAGGTCAAGCTCTCTAAAGACACTTTAGATGCTGCAATCGACTATCAAGGAGACTTCCAACGGTTGGACAATGTCAACAAACAATTGATACTCATAGGCAACGCAAGTGTAAAGTATCAAGAATTAGACCTAAAAGCGGATTCTATTGTTTTTGATTGGAAAAATAATATCGTCACTGCTATGGGGCGCAGGGATAGCACGGGGCTGCTAACGGGTTTGCCCCAATTTGAAAATGGAGATGAAAAATTTTCTGCGGTCAAAATCCGATACAATTTCAAAACTCAAAAGGGAAAGATTTACGATGTAAGAACGGCACAAAACGACCTATTTGTTGTTGGTGGAGCTATCCGATATGAATCTAAAGCTATTCGTCGAGATAGTGCCTCTAATGATGTCGCTTATGGTGAAGATGCGTTGATCACCACCTGCAATGCCGACCATCCTCACTTTGGGATTCGTAGTAGCAAGCTAAAAGTCATTCCCGACAAACTAGTTGTGGTAGGACCATCAAGACTAGAGCTAGGAGGAATCCCCCTCCCAATTGGCCTACCTTTTGGCTTCTTCCCCATTACTGAAGGGCAGCGAAACGGTGTTATTTTTCCTAGAGATTATGAATTTTCGCCTCAGCTTGGTTTTGGTATCAGAAACCTTGGCTATTACATGGGGATTGGAGATAATTTTGAGGTCTATTTGACAGGTGACGTTTACACTAGAGGCACCTGGCGGGTGAGAGGGGTAACGAATTATAAAAAAAGATACAAATATAATGGTGGCCTGACTCTAGAATACGGCATCAATGTTACTGACCCACTAACCGCCGAAGTTCCCACAAAAAACAAGACATTCTTAATCAATTGGTCACATCGACAAGATAATAGAGCACACCCCTCTCAAAATTTTGGCGGGCAAGTCAATATTTCTATCAACGATGCCTTGAGTCAAAACTATAACGATGCTAGAAGTGTCTTAAATACTCAGTTATCCTCTAACTTGACTTATACCAAGCGTTTCCCTGGTCGCCCCTTCAACCTTACCACGGCTTTCAACCACTCTCAAAACACCCGAACAGGACAGATGACCGTTACTTTCCCGACGGTCAATTTCAACATGAATCGGATATATCCATTCAAACGTAAAGTCATGAAAGGTGGCAAAGAAGCTTGGTTTGAAAAAATCGGGGTGGATTATCGTTTTAACGCTAGGGCAACGGCTACTAACCAAGACAGTGTTTTCTTCACTAGGGAAACGGTCGACTTGATAAAATATGGTGCAGAGCATAGAGCCACTATGAACGCCTCTTTTAGGGTATTAAAATACTTTAATTTGGTGCCTTCTGTCAACTACTCTGAAAAATGGTTCTTCGATACCGAGAATAGGACATTCGACCCGACCCCTACCATCGAAGTTGATACGATTTATAATGCGGATAGTACGGATTTTGTCACAGTTGTGGACACGCTTGACTATGGTACAGTCAACACAGAACGGGTCAAAGGTTTTGAACCATTGAGAGAATTTAGAACTGGTTTATCGCTCAACACCAAAATATTTGGTACGGTTCAGTTTAAGAAAGGTTTTATCCGAGGCCTAAGGCATGTGATCACTCCTAATGTTTCCTTGGATTATACGCCTAATTATACCGACCCTGCCTTTGACTATTTCCGAACGGTTGACACCGATTCTCGTGAAGAATTCAACGACCCGCAACAATATTCAATCTTCACCGATGGGATTTATAGCGGCCCTTCTGCGAGTGGTTCCAATATGGTTTTGAGTTATGGCTTCGTGAATAATTTTGAAGCGAAGTATTTTTCTAAAAAAGATAGTTTAGACCCTATTAAAAAAATCAAGCTCTTCAACAATATAAGGGTAAACGGTAACTACAACCTCCAAGCCGATTCTCTCCAATTTAGTTTAATCAATGTTGGCGGAACAGCCAGATTCTTCAAAGGCGTGAGTACACTCGTGCTTAGCGCTACCTTTGACCCTTATGCCGCCATTGAAAACGAATCTGGACGATTGCAGAGAATCAACACGTTCAATTGGGATGTCAATAAACAATTGTTAAGATTCAACAACTTCCGAGCTTCTCTGAACACCAATCTGACGCTAGACCAAGTACAAAAATGGCTAGGACTAAAAGCAAAGAAAAAAGCCAACAACGATAACGGTAGCAACACACCGGGTTCGGGCAGAAACAGCAGTGCCTTTGGACAGAGAAATGGTTTTGGTGGAGATAGGAACGACAACACTAGCCTGCTTCAAAGCTTGAGTCTCAGCCACCAGCTTGTCTTACGTACCCTATACGAAGACGGCAGGCACAAAACTGAAGTTTCGACCAATTCTATTAGCCTGCGTGGCACTTTGAACATCAGTAAAAAGTGGCGCATCACACTAAGTCAAATCAGCTATGACATTAAGCGGAAGCAATTAGCTTATCCTGATTTACAGTTTTATCGAGATTTGCACTGTTGGGAGATGGGGATGTCTTGGCAACCAGAACGGGGCACTTATTCCTTCTTCCTGCGGGTAAAACCATCTTCCTTGGATTTCTTGAACATCCCTTATCGAAAGAACAACTTTGATGCAAGGTTTTAAGAGCTTGTCTAAAATTTATTTAATCTTGATAATCAATACTTTGTGGTTCTGAGGAACAAAAAAAAGCAGCCTTTCAAAAAAAGACTGCCTTCAAATTCTATTCTATAAAACTCACTAGTAAATTAATCATTCAGACTTGCTGTAGCAGGACTATAATCCCATTCTACATAATTATCGGCTTCCATCATATCCATCGCCTGCCCCGTCATCGCCCCAAAAACGAATACCTTCGCTTTGTTAGAATAATCTCCATCATATACAATCCCCCTAGAAGCGTGAACATGCATTTTATTATTGACCTCAATCGAACTGCTTTCTGCCATCATGATTTGTCCGTCGTAATCAAAAAGCACATCACTTTTCAAGACCGCATTCGATTTAAGTACGATTGTACTGCTCATTGTTCGAATCTTTTCAGTAGTTATGCTAGCACCATTCCTCACCTCAATCTTACCTGCTTGTAATGTAATCGTATTATTAACCACTAGATTAGAGCCTGGCATCACGATGAATTTACCACCTTTCACCACTAGCTCATCCATTTTCAAATCCATATTTTTCAAGCAATACACTTCACCAGATTTGATAGGAGCTTCCGCCAAATCAATATGCTTTAAGGTACTCTTATTGACTACGATACTTCCATCTGGACATTGACATTCCTTATTTTGAAATGAAGCTTTGGCCAACCTAGAGGTAAATTGAGTTCTTTTCTGTGCCACAGTTATGTTTGCTAAAGCTAAAAAACCAACTAAAAGAAGGAATTGAATAGAGCATTTCATGATGACTTATTTTCAAGATGTTAATCAAATGATTCTTTTGAGCGAATCGTATGATACAAATTTATTGGTTCGAGTAATTTTCTATTTAGATTATCGTTGAACGACATTTTTCAGTAGTTAAACGACCGCACAGTTTTAACGATACAAAACTCATTCCAAAAACAATTATTGTGACATTGTACAAATCACTTTATCAATTTCATCACAAATATATAAAGCTTCCCTGAAAGTACCAACTAAGAAAACACCAACCATAACTTACTGACAAACAATAATCTATATTTTTTCAAAACACTAAAACCGCTAAAATTAATTTCCTTAAAAACACACGTCCATTGTGACAAAATAAATTTCTATTTCTTTCCAAAAAGACAAAGGAGTAATCTGAAAGCCTATAAACAAGCAGTATTTTATTCGGGACAAACACCCATTTTTGAAAATATCTAGCTTTTAAAAGCTTAAAATTCCCATAGAATTTTTTTTTCGGCAAATCAATATTAATTAAAATAAAAAGGTCTTTGCAGGAAATCTCACAAAATAATCACGCAATCGTTTGAGAAATCTTACGCAAACGTTTGAGAAAAAACAACCATATATCTTATTCCATGGATTATTCTAGATTTAAATTGGTGAACAAAACTTTCATACAAAAAAACTTTAAAAGAAAAATTCTATTCTGCCATGGCAAAAGAACCCTAGTAGCCCATTCAGAACTGCTTTTTGACAATTAACTAGAATCCAACTAGAACAAAATCGAAAACGGATATTAATATTTGCTTAACGGAATCACATACCAAAAAGAATTAAATTTGTTTATGAATTATCAGCCAGTAGCAAAGCCGAAATATCGTTCTAAGTGGCGAAGGTTTTTTGGAAAAAAATATTTCATCTTCAAAAGGTATCTAAAATGGTACTTCGGACGTCAAAAAATGGCGGCCAATCGGCAGGAGCAAGCACTGACACACCTTATATATAGTCATCAGACCGTGTTGTTGCGGAAGCTAAAAGACGTTGACATGCACTTGCAACACAATAAAATTGTCAACCTATCCTTAGCTGCAAATAAGATTAATGGTCTCATCATCCAACCTGGAGAGACTTTTTCTTATTGGTATGTGGTGGGGCAAACCAAAAAATCAAAAGGCTACGTGGAAGGAATGATGCTCCAAAACGGGCGAGTGGTCAAAGGAATCGGAGGAGGACTCTGCCAAATGGGAAATCTGATTTTCTGGATGGCATTACATTCTCCCTTGACTGTTGTAGAACGGTGGCGGCACAGTTACGACGTTTTTCCCGACGCCAATCGGACACAACCTTTTGGAAGTGGTGCTACTTTGTCTTACAACTACATTGATTTACAAATCAAAAATGAGACACAAAACGACTTCCAAATCAACGTCTGGCTGGACGACAGCCATTTAAGGGGAAGTTTATGCTCAGATGCTCCTTGCAAGAACCGCTATGAGTTACTTGAAAAGAACCACCTGATTAGAGGAGAATCTTGGGGTGGCTATACAAGACACAATCAAATTTATAGAAAGATATATGATAAAAACAATCGACTGCTACAAGAAGAACCCCTCATCGAAAACCATGCAGTGATGATGTACCAGCCCTTCTTAGAGCAAAAGGGCGGGTATTAAACCCTGCACAATTCATCTTTAAAAAGCTCCATTTAAGCGCGTTTTCCTAAATTTCAATCAAATCTGAGTCCAGTAGACTCGATTCTAATATATTTGCATAAAAAAAACTCAATCATGAAACGTTCTGTATTCTTTACTTTAGTTCTAGCATTTATTAGCTACAATGCCATTGCACAAAAAAAGGCTCAATTTCTCCCACCACCAGCCAACGAAATCAATTATTATATCGACATCAGTTTGCCCAATGCCCCCAACGATGACGGCACGGTCAACTTGATTCTTTACAAGCGGAATGGAGCGGAATTCGCCAAAGAAGAAGTAGCAGTGGACGCCAAAGAGGTTTTCAATCTTTATGTCATTTCTCCTCCTATTGCAGAGCCTTATCCATTCCCCACGATTACTTATCAATTCTCGAACTTGAGAACCCTGTTCCTAGGAGGGCTCAACTTTGTGGAAATGCCAGAAAATACTTTTGAGAAGTTCCCTAACTTGGAATATTTGGATTTGCAATCAACGCCAATTAGCAAGCTACCTGCTTCTATTGACCAATTGAATTATCTGAATACGCTTTATATTTCGGGAACAAAGATTCCAAAAGGAGAATTGCCAAATATCAAAAAGACTTTACCTGCCGGCTGTTCGGTTGTACTATAAAATATCCAGTGCCCCTAACGCCCATGAGTTCATCAGGCTCGTGGGCGTTTACAGGGCTACGGACATCTTAAACACATAATTATTATCTTCTACACCATAATTGATATGGTGCTTATTGGGATAACTTAAAGCCAATCTTTTTCTGAGGTTTACCAGGCCAATCCCCCCCTCTTTATCTTCTACATCCTTGATTCCGTTGAGTCTAACCGGGTTTTCCACTTTCAGTTTCAATTCGTTTTCCTTTCGGGAAATATTAATCGAAATCGTATCCTTTTGCCGATTCGGCACAGCATGTTTAAACGCATTTTCAATAGGGCACAACAATAACAAAGGCGGTATTTGCTTATCTTCAAAGATACCTTCTTCCGACAATTGTACCGACATTTTTCCGCTCAAGCGGATTTTTTCTAACTCTATATAATTTTTCAGGTACTCCATTTCTTTCGACAGAGACACCCAATCGTGCTGGGTATGATACAAACTGTAGCGCATCAGGTCTGATAATTTCAGCATCAGACCAGGGAGTTTATCCGATTTGATGACCGCTAAACCATAAAGGTTATTCAGTGTATTGAAAAAGAAGTGTGGCTGAAGCTGTGCCTTGAGCGTATCCAATTCGGCTTGCTGGGATTTCACTCTAAGCAGTACAATATCCTTGGCGATTTTAAAACCCGTTGCCACGAGCATGACGCCAAAAAGATAGATCCACTGTTTCCAGTACATATTCTTACTGTAACCTATCCAATCCTTGAACAATAAGCCAATGAATGCCCAAAAACTGATATTGGTAAGATACAACAAGACGAACTGTTTCCACTTTCTTTTGTAAAGAAATTTGGGTAAAATCCAAAATGCATTGGCGAGGATAGGGAAAGTAAGGTAAAAAATAAACGGAAAAGAAAACCAGATAAAAATGGTGAGGCTAGGGTCGCCTTCTCCCTCCTCTGCTATAAGCCAAAGCAATCCCAATGCAAAAACCAAAATAATAGGATTGAGCAACCAAGGATTATAAAGGATTTTTTTGAGGTATTCTAACATTTAGATACTTAAATACTGGTTAACCATCTAGAATGGACACAAATATATATTAAACGCCGAGAGCGGCACTTTTTTAGTGATAAAGCGACTATTTTCCATGTCAAAATTTCTTTTCACATCTCCCCTAGCCTATCCCCCTTAAAATCCTTATCTTTGTAGCCACATTACATAATCGACAATATTTCACCCAATGGCATTAAAAGTAGGCGATCAGGCTCCAGATTTCAAATTATACGATTCAGATAAAAAAGAAGTTGCTCTTTCTGATTATCGAGGCAAAAACGTTGTAGTATTATTTTTCCCATTAGCTTTTACAGGGGTTTGTACGACCGAACTCTGCTCCATGAGAGATGACATCGCTTATTACAGCGGATTAGATGCTCAGATATTAGCTATTTCAGTAGATTCTCTTTTTACTTTAGAAAAATTCAAAGAAGAACAAAAACTAAACTTCCCCTTACTATCTGATTTCAACAAAGAGGCTTCGAACGCTTATGACGCTTTGTATGAAGATTTTGTTTTGGGCATGAAAGGTGTTTCAAAACGTTCTGCTTTCGTCATCGACAAAGAAGGAACCATCCGTTATGCCGAAGTTCTGGACAATGCAGGCGAGCTTCCTAACTTTGATGCGGTCAAAGACACTTTGAACAGCTTATCCTAAGCTAATCGCCCCTCTTTTTATTCAAGATACAGCAATCACCATTTTTCATCCTCTACAAAATATTAAACACATGATTTGGAACGAGACGCAGACGGAGATTGAAGAGATGCTCCTAGTCGAGGAATTGGAAGACATTGGTAATCGTGCCATGCTTATCGTCTACAACGACGACCACAACACTTTCGATTGGGTGATTAAATGTTTTATGGAAATCTGCAAGCACACTTCCGAGCAGGCAGAGCAGTTGTCTATGATCATCCACTTTAAAGGAAAAGCAACCGTAAAAACAGGGACTCAAAAAGAGCTCAAACCATACAAAGACGCTTTGACCGACAGGGGTCTATCTGCTGTTATTGAAGAAGAAAAAGTAGAGCGATAGCCGCTCTTCCCCTATGCCTATCTTTTGGCTAGATGAAGACCTTCGGTTTCCGCACCCTGATTTTGCCAATGAGGATGGAATCATTGCTATAGGTGGTGACCTGAGCACGCCTAGGTTGTTGTTGGCTTATGAGTTAGGCATCTTCCCTTGGTTCAACCCTGGCGACCCTATTATATGGTGGAGCCCCGACCCACGTTGTGTACTTTTCCCTGAAGACTTGAAGGTGAGCAAAAGTATGCGCCCTATTTTCAATCAAAAAAAATTCCGCATCACTTTTGACCATGCCTTCGCAGAAGTCATCAAAAATTGCAAATGCTCTGAACGAAAAGGGCAAGAGGGCGGCACTTGGATTACAGATGACATGTACATCGCCTACTGCCGCTTGCATGATGAAGGCGTAGCACATTCCGTAGAGGTTTGGGAAGGAGAGGATTTAGTCGGGGGGCTTTATGGTTTAGCCATTGGAAAAGTGTTTTTTGGGGAATCTATGTTCAGCAAAGCCAGCAATGCCTCCAAGGCAGGCTTCATTACGCTCGTTCGTTTTTTGCTTGAAAAAGGCTTTCGCCTAATCGATTGCCAACAAGAGACCGACCACCTCAAAAGCCTCGGCGCTCGGTCTATCCCTAGGAGAACATTCCTAGAAATCCTAGAAGAAAACCAAGCAGAACCCTATGATTTTCAATCTTGGCACCACATTCAATTATAAAATATGGTACTTAAAACGATACTGCTTTCTTCCTTGTTTTGTACAGCTTTTGCTTTACAAGCCCAAGATAATTTCAACACCGTTTACTCCATTAGAGTGGTTTCTTACTCGAAGGTATTTGACAGCAAAAATGTACTAGATAAAATTGGGGACTTGGGGCTAGTGCGTTTTGAAAATGCAGAAATCAACACCCGTGTTTACCTCGGAAATTATCTAGGCAAAAAAACCGTTCAGAAAATACTCGCACAGGTAAAGAAACGAGGATATACATCCGCTTATATTGTCGAAGATGATTTTGAATTGACGCACAGCACAGGAAAATACAACTCGCATACCTTCCAAATCGGTGCATTTAAAACGCCAAATGCCCACAATCTCAACTACTTGGAGGAAGACTTGAAAAGGGAATTTTATTTCTCTTACTCCAAGGGGGTTTACCGCATTTCGGTGGGCTTATTCCATCCGACCTTGACAGATTCAAAGGAATATAACGAAGGTATATTGGACAGGATTGGGCCAGTTGCCCAAAATGGTTTTGCTCGTCAGTTCAGGACAATCAAACCTTAAATGGCAAGTTTAACGATTGATAATCTGGAATAATCTGCGCCAAGTGATATTCTAAATGAAAAATATAATCCCAAATCAAGTAAGACAAGGAACTAGGGCTTCCTGCTTCGGGCCTGTTCATACCGATGACATGAAAATTATGCTCGGCGGTCGTACGTTCTAGCGATTCGATTGGCAAATTTTCCAATAGAAGGCATAAATGCTGATTCGCTGTAATCCAAGTCGCTAGTACATCATCTAGCGTTCTAGCTTGATAATTATTCAAACGCACCCACTCGTCCTGGTCGTAGCCCTCAAATATCAGATTACTTTTACTACCTGCCCTCAAAAAGCGTTGATGGTTGTTATAAGCCGAATCTATCAAATGTCCTAATAGTTCTTTTTTAGACCATTTTGCTTCTGACAACTTCACATCAAATGATGCCTTATCCATTGTCCTAATCGACTTCACCGCAATCCCAATGATTGCTATAATTCTTTGTTGGTAATTCATACGGTTTTTATCCTAGCTTCTCTCTTAGTAATTGATTCGTTGCTTTGGGTTCTGCCTTACCTTTTGAAGCTTTCATTACTTCTCCCATAAAAAAGCCAAGCAGTCCTTTTTTACCTTTGCGGTAAATGGCAACCTTATCTGGGTATTTCGCTATCACGGCTTCGACAATCGTTACTAAGAAATCCTCGTCTGCATTCTGAATCAGGCCCAGCCCCTCAGCGATTTGCAACGGTGTCTTATCTTTTTGAAGGGGTAACTCGGGGAAAATCCTCTGGTATGCTATCGCTGCACTCACTTTATTGCTTTCTATCAATTCTATAAAAGACTGCAACTTTTCAACAGAAATATCCAATTGATTGCTTTCCCAGCCTTTTTCATTCAAATAAGAGCGAATCGGATTGATAATTAAGTTAGCAGCAGCTTTATAATTTTTATTTTTTTGGCTTAAAGCCAGAAACAAATCTGCGGTTGCCTTATCCGAAGTCAAAATATCTGCATCATAATCAGACAAGCCCATATCTGTGGTAAACCGAGCGAATAGATCTTTCGGAAGTTTTGGCAAGTTCGCCCGAATAGCCTCTAGTTCCTCATCGCCAATCACAATAGGTGGAATATCTGGCTCAGGGAAATAGCGGTAATCATGCGCATCTTCTTTATCTCTCAAAATGATATTGGTATGATTATTCACCGCATCATAAGAGCGGGTCTGTTGCACTACTTCCCCACCCGACTCTAGGAGATTTATTTGTCGATTTGCTTCGTATTCAATCGCTCGTTTGGCGTTCCGAATCGAGTTTACATTCTTGATTTCACAGCGTGTGCCGTATTCTTTCTGTCCTAGTGGGCGTATCGAAATATTGCAGTCGCAGCGCATAGAGCCCTCTTCCATATTCCCATCCGAAACACCCACCCACTGTATCAATCGACGGATTTCTGTTAGCAAAGCATAGGCTTCATCTGCTGAGCGCAAATCGGGTTCTGTTACGATTTCCAAGAGCGGCACGCCAGCCCTGTTGAAATCAAGGAAAGATTGGCTCGGCGATAAATCATGAATCGATTTTCCCGCATCTTCTTCCATGTGGATACGGGTGAGTCGAATCATTTTTTCGCCTTCATCCGTTTTAATTGTCACACCACCGCCGATACAAATCGGCTGCTTATCCTGTGTGATTTGATAGCCTTTCGGCAAATCAGCGTAGAAGTAATTTTTACGGTCGAAAAAATTACTTTGATTAATCGTACAGCCCATTGCTAAACCTAGGCGAGTCGCATATTCAATCTGCTTTTTATTGGGCAAAGGTAAAGTACCAGGATGCCCCAAAGAAACCACGCTTATATGTGTATTAGGCTCTCCGCCATAACTGGCATCGTCCGCACAAAAAGCTTTACTCAAGGTGTTGAGTTGTACGTGGATTTCCAGTCCAATAACAATTTCGTAAGGCATGACTTTCTAATAAATTTCAGTAATTAGTATTTAATTCAAGTTGTATAAAACGCAATGGAAGCGAGCTATCAGAGAGGCGCCTGCCTGCGCAGG
>JAHDBO010000043.1 GCA_020630355.1 Saprospiraceae bacterium | reverse complement strand
ACTTTGCCTTTTAGAGGAGTATATGAAGATAGAAATCTAAAAAATTCAATTCATTTAAAAAATCAAGAATCATGACAACACTAAAAAAAGTAATGTTCGTTTTACTCATCGCTCCTTTGAGTTTCATCGCCTGTGATGAAGAAGAAAATATGGATGTTCCGCAAGAAAAAACCCTTTTCCTATCCAGTAATACATCTGGACGTATCTCTACTTTCGATTTCGAAGGTCGTGAGAGCATGGGCAGCAATTCAGTCACCAGTATGGCGACTGATGCTGATGGCATTTATTACGATAAAGATAACGACGTGTTGTATCAATTGAACAGAACCGACAATGTAATCAATGCCTATTCTAATTTTATGACTAATCCCACATTGACAGCTACCTCTACTTCCGACTTTAGCAATGGTCGTGAAATTGCTATCAACGGCAATAAATTGGTCGTTGCCCAGGATGCGAACGATGGAAATGGCAATAGGAATAATTTCTATATCTATAATTTTAGCCCAACTAGCATCACCCTAGAAAAAACACTGATGGCAGACATCAATCTTTGGGGTATCCATTTGGATGGAAACACCATGTATGCCATAGAAGACAACTCGGCCAATCTAGCCATCTATGAGAACTTCTTTTCAAATGCCTCTGGTTCTGTCAGTCCGACTCGTATCATCGAAATCGAAGGTATCGTAAGGACGCATGGTATCACTTATGACGCTACGAACGATATCATGGTATTGACCGATGTTGGCGAAGCAGCTAGTGGTGAAGACGGTGCTGTAGTTTGGATTCAAAACTTCAGAAACAAGAGCAATAATGCCATGATTGCATTGAGCGAACAGATGAAAATTGCTGGCTCCAACACCTTCCTAGGCAATCCTGTAGACGTTGCCTATAGCCATGCCTCAGGAATGGTTTATATTGCTGAAAGAAAAAATGCAGGTGGTCGATTCTTAGCTTTTGATACTAGTAAAACAGGAAATGTAGCCCCCGACTTCAACATGGAAGTCGCTGGTGCTTCTGCAATATACCTGCCATAGACTAATGGATTTATTGACTATTTGAATGAGAACGGTTCAGGCCTTAGTGTCTGTGCCGTTTTTTTTATTTTTTTTGAAATAAAAATAGATAGGCAAACCTAATAACAAGATGACAATACCAGCAATCGCTTGAACGGGCTGACCAATAAGTGTACTCCCAATAAACCAAAGCGAAATAGCTATAAAAATCAGCGGTGTAATAGGGTACAATAATGTTTTATAAGGTCGTTCTGCCGTCTTCATTTTCTGACGGAAGATAAAGATGCTGGATGCGGCCAAGGTCATAAACACCCAATCCATAAAAACAACGTAGGAAATCAGGTCGTAGAACGTTCCCCAATACCGCAAGAGGACAATCGCCCAAGTGGACTGCAAGATAATAGCGAACATCGGTGTGCCGTAGGTTGGATGCAATTTTGCTAATCTTTTGAAAAAAACGCCATCCTTCGCCATTGCGAAATAAATCCTAGGAGCGGTCAAGGTGTAAATACCTGTCGTACCAAAAGTCGAAATCGCAATCAGAAGTGCAATCATAATGGCCGCATTGGGAATGATTGTTTTGACGGCATCCGTCGCTACTGCGTCGGAAGCGGCAATTTGCTCGATGGGCAGCATATTGAGATAGGCAATATTGGATAGCACATAGGTGAGCGTAACGATTAGCGCCCCAAATATCATCGCACGAGGAATATCTCGTTTGGGGTTTTTGGCTTCGCCAGCCAAGTAAGAAGTGTGGTGCCAGCCACCATAAGACCAAAGTACCCCTATCAGAGCAAGCGCAAAAGCGGAGGATAAGCTCTTTTCAGTATTGGTTGAACTTTCAAATAGGCCCTCGGCAGGGGCGGCCCATAAAATACCTAATATGATTATCAATAAAATACCTAGCAATTTCAGTGTTGTGAACAAATTGGAGAAGAATTCTCCCGTTTTCACCCCCAGCACGTTTACAGCAGTAACAATCACGATGGCAATCATCGCCACCCCAATCTGAAACTGTTCTCCAAAACCTAGCAAGGAATCTAGATATTGAGCAAAAGTGACACTCAATGCCGCAATCGCCCCCGTTGTTATCACCATCAAAATCACCCAGCCATACAAGAAAGCCACCAAAGAGCCATACGCTTCCTTTAGGAAGACGTACACACCCCCTGCTTTTGGGAACAAGCCCCCCAACTCCGCAAAAGTGAGCGCCCCCGTCAATGCCACAATACCGCCTAGTATCCAGACAGCGATTATCCAAGTAGGGTCAGGCAGTTCGGCGGCGATTTTCGCTGGAGTCATAAAAATACCAGAGCCGATGCAAGAGCCGATAGCAATCATCGTCAGACCAAAAAGCGAAAGTTCTTTCTTGAGTGTAGGCATAGTAGCTAAGATTGCTTTATGAAAATGCTAATCAATGTATTCGATGATTCTTTCTAAACGGAGGCCAACCGTCACTTCAAATGCTGTATTGCGAACCTCCTGCTGCTGAACAGTGACCAACTGATTGGTGACAGCATTGCGATATTGTCCCTGGGGCACAAGGATTTGCCTAGAAAAATCAGGGCTTACTTGGAACTCCAGAATCAATCCTACCCTATCCGCTATGGGAAACTCTATCCCTCCTCCAAGCGTGGCACCATAGGTAAATTTATTAATGAACTGCTCAAAACCTTCAAACAAATCCGTATTTGTACCTAAGTTAAAATCGCCTCTTATCCCTAACATGTAGTAACCAACCGTTGATTCAGAGATGGGGTAGCGGTTTTTTCCGCCTAGGATTAAGGATATGTTCTTGAATACATAATCGAAGCGACGACGCTCGAAGTCGATGCCACTGACAGGGTCAAAAAAAGCTTGTGAGATAATAGCACTGCCTTTATTGTGATAACCAAGCTGCCCATATAAAACGAAGTTGGACTCTTCGGGTAGAGACTCGATGAATACATGCCCATTCCAAGAAAAAAGGGCTTCTCTCTCATAATTATTCCATTTCTGAGTGCCTATAGTCAGTCCTCCTTTAAAGCCAAAAGCATAGCTTTGAGCACATAATCCACCAATACTAGACCAGCCAATTATCAAAAAAATAAATTTCTTCATTTCTAATTCATTTACTGTTAAATGTACAAAAAAATAATACACCCTTTTTTAGGAGACTAAGCAAATATTCCTTCCTGTTTAATTTAATAATTTAATATTTCAAGCCATAGAACCCAACCATTTCAAGCGTTCAAGCGTATTCAAAATGTTAATTATTACATATAATAAAAAAATATAGGCGTAAATATGACGCACTTCCTTTGTAAGTCATTGTTTTTTAGCAAAATAGTATAATTTTGTTGTCTAATTTCACTACTTCTAATGGCTAAATGTATTCGACTTGAACACAATACTCTACATTTAACCATCGAATACACCCTAATACAATGACTACAGCGTCAAACATAAGTTTGTCGGGGCTGATTGGGATTACACCAACCGGTCAAATTGTCTACTGCTCTAAGGAACTCTTAAAAGTGTTTCATACACCGCATCATGCTCTAAACACAGTGGATGTTTTTTTCAAAAACCACCCATTTCTTCTTGAGCTTTCCCAATCACTAGATGAAAATACCAATACCCCTATAGAGCTAGCTATTGGAGAGCTAACCTTCTTGGTTGAAGTCAGAAAAGATAGTGATTTAATAAAATCCGCCACCTGGATATTATTCTTTACGGATATTACGAATATTGTAAAAAGGGAAAAAAAGCTACTCCACGAAAAGCAACTACTCCTAGATAGCAATGTGGAATTAGAGCGATTTTCTTATGTTGCTTCTCATGACCTAAACGAACCACTTCGCATAGTCAGTAACTTTGCAAATCTCCTACGGGAAGAATACGCCTCCAAACTTGATGAAGAAGCCGATACTTATATCAATTTCATTATTGATGGTTCCAACAAAGTCCAGTACTTAGTCAATGACTTACTGACATACAACCGAGCTTGTAGGGCGGAAATCAAACCAGAATGGATTCAAGGAGAAGACATCATTCTGCTACAAGCTTATTATCTAAAAAGTATTATAGAGGAAAAAAAAGCAGCAATAACAATACAATCTGACGCCAAGATATATGCTGATTCGGATTTGCTAGGACAGGTATTCTATCAGCTCATCAAAAACGCTATCCAATACAATCACCACGAAACACCCCTAGTAAATATCGCTTTCAAAGAAAGAAATCAAGACTTTATCATTTCTGTATCAGACAATGGCATTGGGATAGCAGAAGCTCATCATGGGGAGATATTTAAAATATTAAAACGAATCAATACACGCCCTGATTTGAGTGGCAGTGGAATAGGTTTAGCTGTGTGCAAAAAATTAATCAAACTACATGGTGGAACAATTTGGCTTGATTCCAATGAAAATAATGGCACGATATTCTATTTTACAATAAGTAAAAATATTTTGCCTTAAATGCTGACACAATCTTTCATAGATTACTTTCTTGCTGAAAAACTCAAAACCAATCCTGACTTGATACGAAAGGGGAGAATGGTAGTCCTCATATTCTTCTTCTTAGCAATACTTATGCCCATCATGGCTTTCTCCAGTAGTTTTACTGGTGACTCCAATGACTTCCCTTTTTTCTTTGCTTTCTGCCTGATGGTTGCCGCTCTTTTTATTTTCAAAAAAACAGGCTTGTTTTATCTATCCGGCCACCTACTTGGTTTTCTTGTATTCTCATTACTTACTCCCATTGCATATAGAACAGGTGGACTCTATTCAGATGACTTGCTATGGTTAGTGATGGGTCCTGTAATGGCTTTCTTAGTAGGGAATAGATGGACTGGAATTCTATGGACTTTAGCTTTAATAGGAGTCACGACCACTTTTTACCTATTTGAAAAAAACAGTCCTGTTTCCATGCTGCAAGAGTCCTTGATATTAAATCCAGACTATTACTTCTATTCTTTGGCACTCCTTTTCACCATGTTATTGGGGATTTTATTTATTTATGAAAATGAAAAAACCAAACTTATCGAGGCTATCGGAGATAAGAGGAATCAACTTAAAGTACAAAACGACCAGCTTGAAGCGATGGTCAAAGAACGTACACGCTCGCTTGAGCAATCCAATGCACAACTCAAAAGCTCCAATGAAGATCTAGAACAATTTGCTTATGTTGCCTCTCATGATTTGCAAGAACCGCTCAGAATGGTTGGAAATTTTGTACAATTACTAGAAGAAGAGTACAAAGAAAAACTAGATGAAGATGGAAAAACATATATCAATTATGCCGTTGATGGTGTTTCTAGAATGTCCCTATTGATAGAAGAGTTACTCCAATATTCAAGAGTCGGAAAAAAAGAAGAACAGGTCTCACTTGTTGATTTAAATGAACTGATAGAGCAAAAGAAATCTGACTTAGGTCTTTTAATCAACAGAAAAAATGTTGTTGTTAAAACTGCAACATTACCTAGCATCAATTGTATCAGAGGTCAGATAGGAATTTTATTTTTCAACTTGATAAACAATGGTATCAAGTTTAATAAATCGTTCAAGCCCATTATCGAAATTGGCTGCCGTGAAGAAGATACACACTGGGTTTTTTCT
Source organism: Saprospiraceae bacterium (assembly GCA_020630355.1). Classification (GTDB taxonomy): domain Bacteria; phylum Bacteroidota; class Bacteroidia; order Chitinophagales; family Saprospiraceae; genus JAHDBJ01. The sequence continues at coordinate 5,678 of JAHDBO010000043.1, read as the reverse complement.
GTAAAAGATAACGGAATTGGAATCCCCGGAGCTTATCAGAAACAGATTTTTGAATTATTCAAAAGACTCCACCGCAAGGAGGAATATTCTGGCACAGGCATTGGTTTGGCTGTCTGTAAAAAAATAGTGGAACAGCATAAAGGCAAGATTTGGCTCGAATCAGAAGAAGGCGAAGGGACAACTTTCTTTTTTTCTATATTTAAAAATTTACAGAAAGAGGAATAATTGCCTAAATTGCAATAACATTATAAAGCAATCAAAGTATTATGGGGTCTGCAATTGAAATATTATTGGTCGAGGATAATGAGGGTGACATTATTTTAACAAAAAAAGCCTTCGAAAAAGGTAAAATCATGAATCGCCTCCATGTCGTAAAAGATGGAGAGCAAGCATTGGACTACCTCTTTAGACGAAATGGCTATGAAAACTCTGTCAGACCTGATATGATACTCCTCGACTTGAACATGCCCAAAATGAATGGTCAGGAAGTACTAAAACATATCAAAGCAGATGAAGGCCTAAAAACCATTCCCGTCATTATTTTGACAACTTCCAACGCAGACGAGGATATCCTAAAGAGTTACAAACTACAGGCCAGTAGCTATATCAGGAAACCTGTTGATTTCAAACAATTTGGGCAGGTTATCCAGACTTTGCAAGATTACTGGTTCACCGTCGTTCGATTCCCTACTAAGGACTAATTCAGTTTCAAAACTTGCCCTATTGAAATCGTGTTATCTCCTAGCTTGTTCAATGCTTTCAATTCTGAAACACTGATATCGAACCGCCTAGAGATGCTATACAAGGTATCTCCTTTCTCTACGGTATAAGTATTGACAGGCCGAGGGTTTTCTTCTTCTATTCCCGTCTTCTCTTCAGGGTCAGATACGTCCGCAAACAAATCGGCAACGAATGTCTTCAATGGCATCGTGAATGAGGGCACATTATCACTACTTTGACTTTTCAGCCTAGGTATAGCGTTCTTTTTCACTTTCTTTCTTAAAGAAATCCGCTCACCAACAGCAGGCTCTGTTCCTGCAAACAGTCGATTTTTCTTGTATAATTTCTCAAGCCGAACACCATACCGCTGGGCAATTGCATACATCGTTTCGCCCGATTTTACAACGTGGAATGATGGTCTTCCTCGATAGCTTTTACGCTTACGCTGCAAATAAACCCTATCCCCTTTTGACAATACAACATCAGCGCTCTTCAAATCATTGTACTCAACCAGTCGACTTAGTTTTAGTTCATATTTCGATGCAATAGCCGATAGTTTTTGCCCCTCCTCTGCGTAAACCATCTTTACATCATTATTATATAAAATACTTTCCCTTTTTAAATCATCTTTGAATTTCAACTCCATATCCACAACCGTCATGAAGTCATATTGATTCAGTTGGTTCGCCTCTACGATACCAATTAACAACTCTGCATATTTCGGATTGGTAGCATAGCCCGCTTTTTTCAAACCCTTCGCCCAAGCCTTGTAGTCCGTCACAGGAATATCAAAAAGAAAACCATAACGGTATTTTTTTCTAGGGTCTGTCAAAAAATCAGAATGTGCCCGATAAGATGCTTCTGCGTTTTTATAGACCCTAAAACATGATTCAATTAAGCGGCCTTTATCGTCGTAATCATCATCTTTTCTATAATACGTCTTCCCCGTCCAACGGCTTCCGCACTTGACGCCAAAGTGATTATTGGCTTTTGTAGCCAAAACACTTTTACCATCAGCAGATTCGAGTATCCCTTGAGCCAGTTTGATACTCGCAGGAATACCTGCTCGTTCCATTTCTTCTACTGCCACATATCTATATCGTTCGATGTACCTCGCTCGTTCTTGGTTGTCTAGCTCAAAATAATTTTCTAGAACGGGGTTTGCACCAATACAGAAGGGAGCTAAAAGCAAAAAGATAAGATGGGTATTTTTCATTGCGCATCGATTTTGGGATTATGAGGATTGAAAAACAAACGCTCTGCAATAAATCAAAATTTCAATCAATACACAACGTTAATAAAACTTTTACAATTTGTGCTTGGACATTCTAACACTAAATGATTAAAAAACTGTAATATCTCTTCTTATCTCTTGATTTTAACAGTTCAAAATCATAAATTCAAGGTATTCTTACCCCTAGGAAATCAAAAGGCAATAATTGAAACATTCTTCCATATATATCGTATATGGTATGACTTTTTTGTTAAAAAAGGAATAAGAGCAATCTTTCTACTGGTGTTGGCTGTTTAAGAATACTTGAACCACCTCTTCCCACTATTTTTAAAGATACTCTATCCAAAGACAGCTCAATGACGAAAAGTAACTACGACTTATTGATTGAAAAACTGGATCAATTCATCCGAAAGTATTATATCAATCAGTTAATCAGAGGTGTATTATATTGCATGGCCATTGTGCTAGTGCTATTCTTATTGATAAGTTTAGCGGAACACTATTTTCACTTTGGTACAGGTGTCAGAAAAACAATGTTTTACTCTTTTATAGGTATTAGCCTCTTTTCCATTACAGGCTTAATCCTATTGCCATTACTGCGCTATTTCAAACTTGGGCAAGTCATCTCTCATGAACAGGCAGCATCCATTATTGGTGACCACTTTGGGAACGTAAAAGATAAGTTGCTCAATATCCTACAACTGCGTCAACAAGCGGGCGAAAACAACAGTCAGAAAGATTTACTTCTAGCTAGCATCAACCAAAAATCGGACGAAATAAAGCCAGTTCCATTTAAAGCTGCCATCGACCTAGGTAAGAATAGGAAATATTTACGTTATGCCCTACCGCCTCTTATGCTTCTAGTTGTACTGCTATTTGCAGCACCAAGCATGATAAAAGACAGTACGGCACGATTGATCAACAATAATGTAGAAACCGTCCGTGAAGCTCCATTCAAATTCAATGTCAATCAAGAAGAACTAACCGTAGTACAATTTGAAGATTTTAACCTTAGGGTAAATGTAGACGGTGAAGTATTGCCGAATGAAGTATTTATTGATATAGATAATTATAAATACAAACTGACAGCTCTTGATAAAAACACCTTTTCCTATACCTTCAATAATGTTCAAAAAAATACGGATTTTAAACTGACAGCTGGTGGTTTTGATTCGGAAGATTATGAGTTGGATGTCTTAAAAAAACCAAATATCCAAGGTTTTGAAGTAAAGCTGGATTATCCAGCCTACACTCAAAGAACCGATGAAACCTTGGCCAATATCGGAGACTTGGTTGTTCCGATGGGGACAAAAATCAACTGGGTGTTCAATGCTTTACATACCAGTGCCATTGACATCCAGTTTTCTGGTCAGAAAAAAGAGGAAAGCAAGCGTTTCAGTGATGGTTTATTCACTTTACAGAAACGAGCGATGAGGGATCAAAACTATATGGTCTATGTATCTAACGAGAACCTACCTAATGCAGATTCTGTCGCCTATTCCTTGACCGTTGTACCTGATTTACATCCCAATATCAATGTCAAACAGTTTGCCGACAGCACAGACAGCAAGCTTTTATTTTTCGTGGGAGATGCGTCGGATGATTATGGCATGACCAGCCTTTCTTTCAATTATACTATTCAGAAAGAAGACGGTATGGCAGTTCAGCCCGTCAACATCCCTATCAATAGCCAACCAGAAGGGAAAAGCGTACAATACGATTACACTTGGGACATTGTTAAACTAGGTTTAAAACCAGGTGATAAAATCACCTATTACTTTGAGGTTTTCGATAATGATGCCGTGAACGGTAAAAAGTCGGCGAAGACTCAAGTGATGACTTTTGCAATGCCAACCGTTGAGGAGTTTGACCAGATGGAAGAAGAAAACAGTGAAGAGGTCAAGGATAAATTGCAAAAAGCCAAAGATGAGTCTGACAAAATCAAAGATGAAATGAAGCAATTGCGAGAGAAGCTGCTTCAGGAAAAGGAATTAGATTGGCAAAGCCGCAAGGAGATAGAGAAACTGCTCGACCGTCAGAAAAATTTGGAAAAACAGATTGAGGATGCTAAAAAAGCATTTGAAGAAAATCTTAAAAACCAAGAAGAATTCAGTCAACCCAATGAAGAATTGCTAGAAAAACAAGAGCAGGTACAGCAATTGTTTGAAGATATCATGTCGGAGGAGATGAAAGAGCTTATGCAAAAAATGGAAGAGCTCTTGCAAGAAATGCAAAAAGATGAGGCGCTAGAGGATTTGGAGAATATGCAGATGAGTGACGAGGAGTTAGAAAAAGACTTGGACAGAATGTTAGAAATGTTCAAGCAGTTGGAGATGGAAAAAGAGATGCAAGAGACCATTGATAAATTGGAGGAGCTTGCAGAAAAGGAAGAACAACTAAGCAAGGAAACCGAGCAAAAGAGTAAATCACAAGAACAACTGCAAAAAGAACAAGAGCAGCTCAATAAAGAATTTGAAGACCTCCAGAAGAAAATGGACAAAATGGAGGAGAAGAACCAAGAACTTCAAAACAAGAAGAACTTGGGGGATATGAAAGAGCAATCTGAGAGCATCCAACAAGACATGGAACAGAGTCAGCAGGAGATGCAACAGCAGCAAAACCAGAAAGCTTCTGAATCCCAGAAAAAAGCAGCTCAGAAAATGAAGAAAATGGCATCCCAGATGCAGCAGCAAATGCAGCAACAGCAGATGGAACAAATGCAAGAAGATATGGATGCCTTGCGCCAATTGCTCGAAAACTTAATGACCCTTTCCTTCGAGCAGGAGGACGTGATGGAAAATGTTTCAAAAACAGCCATCAACACGCCTAATTATGTCGAACTAGTGCAAGGGCAATACAAAATCAAAGATGATTTCAAATTGGTAGAAGATAGTTTACAAGCACTTAGTAAGCGTGTCTTCCAAATAGAATCCTTCGTCACTGAAAAGGTGAACGAGGTCAAAAAAGAAATCAAATCTAGCCTAGAAGAACTAGAAGAACGCAAGAAACCACAAGCGGCCGTTCATCAGCAATCCTCTATGAAAGGACTGAACGATTTAGCGTTGATGCTAAGTGAAGTCCTCAATCAAATGCAACAGCAAATGGCGAACGCCATGCCCGGCAGCCAGATGTGCAACAAACCCGGTGGACAAAGCTCCATGCCTCAAGGAAGTATGCCTAAAAATATGGGCGACCTCCAGAAGCAACTCAACGACCAGATGCAAAAAATGCGAGAGCAAGGCAAGGATGGTCAAAAAGGCATGAGCAAAGAATTTGCGAAGATGGCGGCTCGTCAAGCAGCACTGAGACGCATGCTCGAAGAAAAGCAAAAAGGGCGTCAAGAACAAGGCAAAGGACAAGACAAAGAGTTGCAAAAGATTATAGACGAAATGGACAAGACAGAAACGGAACTCGTCAATAAGCGGCTCAACAACCGTACCATGAAGCGGCAGCAAGACATCGTAACACGCTTACTAGAGCATGAAAAAGCAGAGCGACAACAAGAATTCGAAGAGAAACGCAAAGCAGAGCGCACAACCCAAAAAGAACGCAAAATGCCTCCATCCCTAGAAGAATATATCAAGAAACGAGAAGCAGAAATTGATATGTACAAAACGGTTTCGCCAGATTTGAAGCCTTACTATAAATTCTTGGTGGAAGAGTATTTCAAAAAATTGAAAGAAAGTAAATAGACATTATTCTATGTTCGATTTTGGTAAAAAGA
>JAHDBO010000388.1 GCA_020630355.1 Saprospiraceae bacterium | reverse complement strand
TCAATGCTACAGGACCTTGGGTCGATAGGGTACGAGGCTTGGACAAGGAAAAAATTAAAGGGAAGCGATTGCATCTGACCAAAGGCATTCATGTCGTTGTGCCTAGGGAGCGCTTGCCCTTGCAGCAGTCGGTTTATTTCGATGTAGACTCGGATAAACGGATGGTTTTTGCGATTCCTAGGGGGCGGACGACTTATGTTGGTACAACAGATACAAGTTATTATGATAAAATCAATCGTCCTAGGACTTCTGCGGAGGATGTGGAGTATGTTTTGAATGCAGCGAATGCGATGTTTCCTGGGGTGGATTTGAAGTTGGAAGATGTGATTTCATCTTGGGCGGGGCTGCGTCCCTTGATACATGAAGATGGCAAATCCCCTTCCGAACTTTCCCGAAAGGATGAGATTTTTTATAGTAAAACAGGCTTGATTTCTATTGCAGGTGGGAAGCTGACTGGCTATCGCAAGATGGCAGAGCGTGCCGTCGATGCAATGGTTGCCGCAATGGGCAATATTGGCGATAAGCCGCATACTTTACAAGGCTGTAAAACGGAGCATATCCGCTTATCTGGTGGCGATTTTGATAGCCAGCAGGCATTGAACGACTATATCGTCAAACGGGTAGGGGAGTGTAAACAGATTGGTTTGGATACCCGAATGGTGGTTGATTTGGTACATAAATACGGAACGAACACGGATAAGATAATAGAACGTGCTTTCGAGATTTACCCAGAAGAAAGTGACGCCCTTCGGCGTATCCACAAAGCAGAAATCTGGTATGCGGTCAATTATGAAATGGTCAATACCTTGAATGACTACTTGATTCGTCGGACGGGTCGTTTGTACTTTGAGCGACCTCCTACAGGTGAGTTGTACGAATTCATGGCTGAGGAAATGGGGGATTTGCTAGGCTGGAACGTAGAACGATTAGCACAAGAAAAAGCGTATTTTGAAAGAGAATATAAAGAAGTCGTCGAGTTTTTAAGTGCAGAAAAAGTCAGTGCATGACGCTACGGCAAGTCAGGCCGTCAGGCCACCATCAACAGGTAGTGCTAAACCCGTTACGAAACTAGAACGCTCAGAACAAATCCAAAGTATGGCGTCGGCTATTTCTGAGGCTTCACCAAAGCGGCGCATCGGAATGTTCTTCATCAATTTGTCTGCTATCCCAGGCGCAAATTGCTCATAAAGTTCAGGGTTGAATAGTTGTGTTTTCGTGAAGGCAGGGCAAACGGCATTGATCCTAATGCCATGTTTTGCGTATTCCATCGCTGCTGTTTTGGTCATCCCTACGACTGCGTGTTTGCTAGCAACATAAGCGAGATTATTAGGTAAACCCCGTAATCCTGCTATTGAGGCAATATTGACAATGGCACCGCTTTTTTGTTGTTGCATGTGCTTTAATTGAAGTTTCATACAGTAAAAAACGCCCGAGGTATTGACTGCCATTACTTTATCAAAATCTTTTACATCCGCATCAGCTGTTTTTAAGGTAACATTACCTCCAATACCCGCATTGTTCAGTCCAATATCTAGGCCGCCGTAGGTGTCAATCGTAGTCTGAATCAGGTGCACTACCTCTTCATATTTGGAAACATCCGCTTTGACAAAAGAGGCTATCCCTCCATTAGTCTGAATGGAAGCAACAACCGCCTCCCCATCTTTCTCATTAACATCAGATACAACGACTTTTGCACCCTCTTCTGCAAATTTTATCGCTGAAACCTTCCCAATTCCAGAACCTCCACCCGTGATGACGACGACTTTATCCTTAAATAGCATTTATAATGGATTTTTAGATTTTAGATTAAAATAAATAGTGATTATTCTAAATGATTTTGT
>JAHDBO010000387.1 GCA_020630355.1 Saprospiraceae bacterium | reverse complement strand
CATAACATAAATTATAAGGTAAAAGTATTGAAAAGATTATCCGCTCTATTTCGCTGCTGTTTCAAAATCCATCCAAAAAAAACCTTTGGCGGATTATTGCTGCTGTTGCTGCTGTTCTGGTTTTCTTTGCCAAAGCCTTTATTTGATACCCCATATTCGTTCGTCCTAGAAGATGCCCAAGAAAATTTACTGGGTGCAAGAATTGCCAACGACGGTCAGTGGCGATTCCCAATGACCGAAAAAAAAATCCCTGCAAAATTCAAAGCTGCCATCATTGAATTTGAAGACCGTCGGTTTGAATCGCATCTTGGTATCGACTTCAAAGGCATCCTAAGGGCTTTGGAACAAAATATCAGAAACGGCGCAATTGTTTCTGGTGGCAGTACGATAAGTATGCAAGTCATACGTTTGGCGAGAGGCAATCGTAGTCGAAATATTTTTCAAAAAATCATAGAGACGGTGCTCGCATTCCGTATGGAGCTGACGTATTCCAAAGAAGAAATTCTAGCGCTATATGCGGCTCATGCGCCTTATGGTGGTAATGTCGTCGGACTGGAAACGGCTGCTTGGCGCTACTATGGTAAAAAAGCGGCATTGCTCACTTGGTCTGAAGCGGCTACCTTGGCTGTTTTGCCCAATACACCTGCCCTGATTCATCCTGGCAGAAATCGGGATGCTTTGCGTGCGAAGCGCAATCGTTTGCTCACCCGATTATTGGAAAAAAATGCCTTGGATTCTTTTGAATATCAACTGGCACTAGAAGAAAAACTCCCTGAAAAGCCCCTCCCCTTGCCTCGTCTTGCTCCTCATTTACAAGTCAAATCTGATTTAAATAACAATTCTTTTCGAGTAAAAACAACACTAGAAACCAAGCTCCAACAAAGAGTCACGAATATCCTAAAAAAACATCAAGAACGACTGGCACAGAATGAAATTCACAATGCCGCTGCCTTGGTCGTTGAGGTCGAAACAGGGAATATTCTAGCTTATGTAGGCAATGTTGTGGGGGCTGGTGCACAGCACGGGGAACAGGTCGATGTCATACCTGCGCCTAGGAGCACGGGAAGTATTTTGAAGCCTTTTTTGTATGCTTTGGCACTTGAAGAAGGTTTGATTTCGCCTAGGAGTCTGCTTCAAGATGTGCCTGCTCAATTAGGCTCTTACCGACCAGAGAACTACCATGAGAAATATGATGGTTTGGTTCAGGCCGAGCGTTTTGTCATTCGTTCGCTTAATGTGCCTGCGGTCAATCTACTCTCTGATTATGGCTTGCAAAAGTTCCATTATCGGCTTCAAAAAATGGGGATGACCACGCTCAACAACAATGCACAGCATTACGGACTGCCCCTCGTGCTTGGTGGTGCTGAAGGAAGTTTAATGGATATTGTAGGCATTTATGCGTCGATGGCACGTACGGTCAATCATTTTCACCGACAAGATGGGCAGTATGCCACCAATGATTTCAGGCCACTGAATTACAAAGCCACTGCTCAAAGCCAAGCAACTGCCCTATCCAATACGCCCCCCATCCTCAGTGCGGCCGCTTGCTGGCAGACCTTTGAGACCATGCGACAGGTCGAGCGTCCAAACACAGAGGGCGACTGGGAACAATTTACTTCTAGAGGAAATATCGCTTGGAAAACTGGGACGAGCTTTGGTTTTCGGGACGCTTGGGCGGTTGGACTCACCCCCAGATATGTCGTAGGTGTCTGGGCAGGTAATGCGGATGGAGAAGGCCGCCCTGGGCTAGTTGGGGTGAAAGCGGCCGCCCCCATTTTATTTGATGTTTTTTCCTTATTGGAACAAGATACTTGGTTTGAGCAGCCCATTGATGAAATGCA
>JAHDBO010000386.1 GCA_020630355.1 Saprospiraceae bacterium | reverse complement strand
ACCAAAGCAATGCTTCCCTAGATTGGTATCAACGGGCTTATGATTTTAGTTATGGGGTGGATGCGCTCAAGCAGTTATCCTATGCCTTCAAGCAGGCAGAACGCTATGAAGATGCCCTGAAGTCTTTCAAAAACCTAGGAATAGAAGTCGGTAGTCCTTATGAATATCGGGGCGAAATCAGCGCTTGTAAAAATGCCCTCAGTTGGAAGAAAGTCAAGGATGAAAATGAATATCAGGTCAAATTATTGGCGTTCAATTCTGCTAGTGCCGACTATGCGCCTAGTCTTTATGGCGAATCTCTAGTCTTTACGTCTGATAGAAATGCCTCGACTGGGGAAGCTAAATATAAATGGACAGGGAAGCAGTTCTCGGATTTGTTTCAGGTCAATCTACAAAATGGCACAGTAGCGTCTTTCGACGAAAACATCAACAGCCCTTACAATGAAGGAACAGTTGCCTTTAATGAAAAAGGGGACTTTTTGGTATTCTCTAGATGTGGCACAGATGGTGATTTAGACGATTACTGCAAGTTGATGTACAGCCTTAAAGAAGGTGAAACATGGGGGACGCCGAAGCCATTTCCTTTTTTGGAAGAGAAGGTCAATTATGCGCAGCCCGCCTTGACACCTGATGGCAAAACCTTGTATTTCGTAAGCAATCATCCAGACGGTTGGGGCGGCTATGATATTTACGAAAGTGAAAATAAAAACGGAGCATGGACGGCCCCGAAAATGCTAGGTCGCAGTATCAATACGGAGGGGGATGAAATGTTCCCGACCTTAGATAAGGATACGCTTTATTTCAGTTCTAATAAACACTCAGGAATGGGTGGTTTGGATATTTTCAAGTCTTATCAACTGAGGAACAAACAATGGGCACCTGCGCAAAACTTAAAAGCACCGCTCAACTCTGGCGGCGATGATTTTCATTATATGGTAAATAGAACCGTCGAACCGAATGGAAAGGTTTTGCAAGTGGGCTATTTCAGTTCAAATCGGGATTCGGGTGTCGGACTGGATGATATTTATAGTTTTGAAAAAAGATACATTCCACCTCCCCCACCGCCACCTAAAAAAGACACCGTCAAAGTCGAACCCAAACCGATTGTTTATAAATTCATTTTGGAAGGCTATGTTCTAGAAAAAATATACGAAATCGCTAATAATCCGAATAGCCGGGTTTTGGCTAGAAAACCATTAGCCAACGCTCGAGTCCAAATCAATGCCAAGGGAAAACCCCAGACTATCACTACCGATGAAGAGGGCTTTTTCACTATTGAAATGCAAGCTGACACGGATTACAATTTCTTTGCTAGTAAAGACGGTTATTTGGCGAATGATACTCGATTTTCTACTAAAGGTATCGCTTTGATAAAAGAGCAACCCATCCAAAAATATACCGTCGAAATCGTCTTGGACAAAATCTTCAAAAATCAAGAAATCGTCTTGGATGATATTTATTACGATTTTGACAAATCGGATATTCGGGAAGATGCGCAGCCAACTTTGAATGCCTTAGCTGCTACTTTGAGTAAAAATCCGACGATAAATATTCAATTATCTTCGCATACGGATTGTCGAGGAAGGGATGCCTATAATGAGACGCTTTCGCAAAAAAGGGCTCAATCTGCAGTGGATTACCTCATCACCAGAGGTATTGCTTCGGAGCGATTGACCGCCAAAGGATATGGGGAAACCCTCCCTGCGGTGACCTGTAATTGTTCGAGGTGTAGCGAAGAAGAGCATCAAGCTAATCGTCGGACGACTTTTAAGATTTTGTAGGTCGATGCAGTGCATCGACCGTACAAAAATGCAGTGCATCGACCGTACAAAAATGCAGTGCATCGACCGTACAAAA
>JAHDBO010000385.1 GCA_020630355.1 Saprospiraceae bacterium | reverse complement strand
AAAGAAAGTTTTTATCCTCCAGTCGAATCAGTTTAATCGAAAAAGGGGCTTTGCGCACGGCTATTTGGTGTTCGGAAGTAACCAGTTCATGCCTAGAGTCCAAGGTACACAAGAAATTCTCCGCCCGGCCTTCTATTTCAAAAGCAATCACGGATTCATCGTTGATGACAATCGGACGCACATTGAGGTTGTGCGGTGCTACGGGCGTAATGACAAAATTGCCAGAATCAGGGAATATGATTGGTCCACCACAACTCAAAGAATACCCTGTCGAACCCGTGGGCGTCGCTACGATAATCCCATCCGCCCAATAGGAATTCAAAAACTCCCCATTAATATAGGTGTGGATAATAATCATCGAAGAAGTGTCTCGCTTCAAAAGCGTACAGTCGTTGAGGGCGAAGTTATTTTCCCCAAAGATTTTTGGGTCGGCATCTACTTGTAATACGTTGCGTTTGTCGAGTGTATAATGTCCTGATTTAACCGCATGGATGCTTTGCCTCACTTCCTTTTTATTGACGCTTGCCAAGAAGCCCATCCGCCCTAGGTTGATGCCCAAGATAGGCACATCCGAATCTCGCACAAGTGTGGCAGCATGTAGGATGGTCCCATCTCCCCCTAAGGAAAGGATGAACTCTATATCCCTGATTTTAAAATCCAAATAGGAATCAAAAGCACCTACGGTTTCGGGGAAATCAATATGCGCTCGAATCTGTTCGAGATATGGACGGAACACGTAAACCTCTACTCCCTCTTCTGCAAGCACCTCGAAGACTTGTTGAATTACGGCTCTGTCTTTTTCTTTATACAGATGACTATAAACGACTACTTGCATGAAATGATTTTAGAAGGAAAGGTCGAAATGTAAATATAAGCCTTTTTCCCCTAAACGATTGATGCTGTATTCTACCTGCAAGACTCTGTTCAGAAAGGCGACTATGTCGATTCCAATGCCTGCTCCTAGTTGTGTTTTATTGACGAAAGAATTATTAGCTTCATAAAAAGGGTCATTGACATAACCCCAGTCAATGTATGTTTTTAGATAGAGCTTGAGCGGCATTACCTTAAAGGGTTTCAAAGGCATTGCTTTGCCCCAGTTGATGGTTTTGTCTAAGATTTCGTAACGCAGATTTGTTTTTAAAAAAGCGTAGTCCAAGCCATCCAAAACATATAATTCATAAGCTCTCAAATAATCATTGTCGTAGCCCAGACCTCTGTATTCGTAGTAAGGTTGCTGCTGTCTTTCTAAGGAAATTTTACTTTTGAATTGATAGGTGAATGTCCATTTTTTTTCTTGGTCAAATGGGATAAAATGGTGAAAACTTGGATAAATAGCAGTAGTGCTAATGTCATTAAAAATCCCTAGTCCTCGTTTTTCAAAAAAGAAATCAAAATAATAGCCACTCAAAGGATAAGCAACAATATCTCGTCGGTCAAATTCCCATTGATAGGTTGCGGAGAAAAATCGCTGTCGGTTGGAATCTTCAAAGAAATTAGGGTTTAAGATGGAAACGGTGTCGGCAATGCTCCGCTGATGATAGTGCAATTTGAAACGATGGAATTGTCGCAATTTGGGCCGATAGGTCAATCCTGCCCCTAGTCTGAAACGACGAAACATATCTTCTTCCCTATCTCGGTAGAATTGTATCCGATTTTCAGAAGTGATATAAGGAACTTCTCGGTTTTGAGAGAAGAGAATATTGGTGTAAATGCCTATTTTGGGATTGCTATCAAAGGAAGGAAGCGTGTATTGCAGTTCGTATTTTCGGGTGTAGCCGAACTGTCCTACCACTTTCAGTACATCACCTCTGCCTGTGATATTGGTATAATAGAAGCGCAAACCGTAATTGACCCGATTGAAAT
>JAHDBO010000042.1 GCA_020630355.1 Saprospiraceae bacterium | reverse complement strand
GGCATTTGCTGGGCTAATACCCCCCTAGTACGGGTGTTGCATTGCATATCCAAAAGTACGGGTGTTGCATTGCATATCCAAAAGTACGGGTGTTGCAGTGCATATCCAAAAGTACGGGTGTTGCAGTGCAACACCCCTATCCTTAGATAATGACTAAAAAGCAATTCTTTACACAGACATTATTGGATTGGAGCGAGACGCAAGACCGCCCGATGCCTTGGAAGGGGGAAAAGAATCCCTATTACATCTGGCTATCGGAGATTATCTTACAGCAGACCCGTGTGGAACAAGGATGGTCTTACTATCTAAAATTCAAGGAAAAATACCCCAAAGTAGAAGACTTGGCCAATGCCCCAGAAGATGAAGTCATGAAAATGTGGGAGGGTTTGGGTTATTATTCCCGTGCTAGGAATCTCCACGCCGCCGCAAAGTATATCGCTAATGATTTAGATGGTATTTTCCCTAGTACTTATGAGGAAATCTTAAAACTAAAAGGCGTCGGGCCTTATACGGCTGCGGCGATTGGGGCGTTTGCCTTTGGTTTGCCGACTGCCGTTTTGGATGGGAATGTATTTCGGGTTTTATCGAGGATTTTTGGAATCGAGACACCAATTGATACAACGAACGGCAAGAAAGAATTTCAAGCCCTAGCAGATAGTTTATTATATCAAAAAGATAGTGGTAAATACAATCAAGCTATCATGGATTTTGGGGCAATACAATGTTTACCGAAGCAGCCAGTCTGTAAAAACTGCCCAATGTCTGAAAAATGTACTGCTTTCAAAACACAAAAAACCGAACAATTACCCATCAAATCTAAACGGATTCAAAAACGAGAGCGTTATTTTTATTACCTAAGATTACGTTTTAAAAACAAAAACTATATCCTTAAAAGAACAGGGAAAGACATTTGGCAGAATTTGTATGAATTCCCACTAGTAGAAACTACGCAAATCGTTGATTATAAGTCTTTTTTACAAAATAAAGATGTATTAAAAATACTTCCTGAAAGGAGAGAATGGGCTTATATTGGCAGTTCAAAAACATATAAACAGACATTGACGCATCAAAAAATTTCCGCAGTTTTTATGGAAATTGAGTTATCCAGCCCTCTTATAAATGCAAGCAATGATATTTTGGAAGTAGATGAAAAAGAATTGACAAAATTTGCATTCCCTAAAATCATTGATTGTTATTTAAAAGATAAATCCCTATTTTTAAAATTGTTTTAAACCAAAAAAACATTATGGTCAATAAGGTCACATTAATCGGAAACTTAGGCGCAGACCCAGACGTGCGCAGATTGGAAGGAGGAGCTACTGTAGCAAAACTGCGCGTGGCGACCAATGAAAGCTACAAAGACAAAGAAGGCAACTGGCAAGATAGAACGGAGTGGCACAGTGTAATCGCATGGAGAACGCTTGCAGAACGTACTGAACAACTGAAAAAAGGTACTTTGTTGTATATAGAAGGTAAACTGACGACCCGCAAATGGCAGGACAAGGAAGGTAACGACCGCTATACGACTGAAGTTGTTGCTAGTTACCTACGCATTTTGAATAAACGAGATGGCAGTACGGGTGGCGGAAATGGTTATTTCCCTTCTGCCAGCGATGCGCCCGAAACTGTACAACAAGAAGCACCTGCCACTGTCGCAGAAACAGATATGTCTGCCTCAGCAGACGATGATTTACCATTCTAAAATCTTTCAACCCTCGCTCAGAATAGAGCGAGGGTTTTATAAATAATAGTCACCTTGGATTCGGAGCCTGGTAGTTATTTTTTAATAGCGCACCTCAATTTCATTGCACTCACAACAACTGGCACCAGTTTGTGGGTTTCCTTTTTTTTAGTTTTGTTACTGTTAGGTTGTTCCGCTTTGATTTCAGGCTCGGAAGTTGCTTATTTTTCACTGACTCGTAATGATATTGAAGGTTTACACCAAAACACTCAAGCTTCCTCCAGCCGAATATTGACTCTGGTAAACCGACCTCGTTACTTGCTGGCGACCATTCTCATCGCCAATAATTTCATCAATATTGCCATCACTATTTTATCTGTTTTTCTCTTGGAACAGGTACTTCCAGAATCACTCTTACAAGCTTGGGCAGATGGCATCCTAAAGCTTTTCGGTTTCCTGAAAACTTACTTTGGAATAAGTATTGACGCAATTGCTTATTTTTTCAGGATTGCTATCGAAACGGTATTGGTTACTTTTTTCCTTGTACTCTTCGGTGAAGTTGCTCCAAAGGTTTATGCCAAAACACATAGCCTACGCTTAGCTTCTTTCATGTCAAATCCTTTAATTTTCTTAAAAAAAATAGTTTATCCGCTCAGTTCTGTTTTGGTGAAAAGCACCCAAATCATAGAGCATCGATTAGAAAAACAAACTAAAAACAGTTCTGCTTACTATGATATTGACCAAGCCATCGAATTAACTGTTAGTCATGAAAAAGACTCTGCCTCGGAAGTAGATATTCTAAAAAGTATCGTCAAATTCAACCATACCTCTGTCAAGCAGATTATGAGAGCGAGAGTAGATGTAATTGCTTTGGATTTTAGAGGAAGTTTTAAAGAAATTATCAAGGAAATTAAATCTTCTGGGTATTCTCGTTACCCTGTTTATGACGAAGATTTTGATAACATTATGGGGATTCTTTATACGAAAGATTTGCTCAACCACATGGACGAGGACAATTCTTTTGAATGGCAAGAATTGATTCGAACAAACGTTTTGTACGTGGTCGAATCCAAAAAAATCAATGACCTTCTAGAAGAAATTCAAATTAAAAAAATGCACCTCTGCATTGTTGTTGATGAATATGGTGGCAGTTCGGGCATTGTCACCTTAGAAGATGTAATGGAAGAGGTCATCGGAGAAATCAAAGATGAGTTTGATGCCGATGCTGCTTTGGAATATCGGCAACTAGACAAGTTCAACTACCTCTTTGAAGGCAAAACTATGATCAACGACCTATGTCGAGTTGTTGGAGTCGATACGGCCACTTTTGATGATAAAAGAGGGGAGTCCGATTCCGTTGCTGGATTACTCCTAGAGGTTTGTGGTTATATTCCTAAAAAAGACCAGGAAATCAAAATCAATCAGTACGCTTTCAAAATAATGTCGGTCAACAAACGCCGTATTGAAAAAATCAAAATTACCCTTCCTAGGAAATAGTTTAGCCTTTGCCAAGAGCATCCCTCTGGGGTTGGCTTTCGCCAAAAAGTTTAGTTTGCGCTTTGCTAAGTTGAGGTGTTGCTTCGCAACAGTTTAGATTCTTGGGATTACATAACCAAGACCACATGACGACATGAAACCCAATACTCTTTTTTAATCTATCAATAGTTTATCGTAACTTTGCGTGCATTTTCAAAAACAGTATTTTATACTTACGCCCTATTTTTTAATCGTTTACAATAGTAATGGATTTAAAATCCCATATTGATCAGTCAAAATTGCCTCAACACATCGCCATCATTATGGATGGTAATGGTCGTTGGGCAAAAGCGCATGGTCATCCTAGGGTATTCGGTCATAGAAACGGGGTCAAATCTGTACGTGAAGCCTCAGAAGCAGCAGCAGAAATCGGTGTAAAATACTTGACCCTTTATGCTTTTTCCACAGAAAACTGGGGCCGCCCCAAATTTGAAGTCAATGCGCTGATGACCCTCCTAGTAAAAACGCTAAGGAATGAAATCAAGACTTTGATGAAAAACAATATTCGCCTTCAGGCCATTGGCGATATTGAAAACCTACCTGGAGATTGCCACAAGCATCTGCTCGAGGCAATTGACAAGACAAAAGACAATACAAGGATGACCCTCGTACTGGCACTGAACTATAGTGCTAAGTGGGAGATTATGCGTGCCGTACGTCATTTAGCAAAAGCCGCTAAGGATGGAAAAATAGAGCCGTCTCAGATTCAAGAAGATGATTTTGTAAATGCATTAAGTACACAAGGAATCCCTGACCCAGAACTCCTCATTAGAACGAGCGGAGAATCCAGGATCAGTAATTTCTTGTTGTGGCAAATCGCCTATGCCGAATTGAGTTTTCTCGATATTTTTTGGCCCGATTTCAGAAAAGAACACCTTTATCAAGCTATTATAGATTTTCAAAATAGAGAAAGACGCTTTGGGAAAACCAGTGAACAGCTTCAACCTTGAATTTAAATTCAACAAAAGCAGCTATCACTAACTAATAGGCGTTTTAAGCGAGGATATATTGGATATTGATAAATTGAAGACCTCGTTTTCCAATAATCTAAAAAACCGTCAGTAAATAAAATGTCGAATATTTATTTATTGACTAGCACTAAGACGTTACATGAGACATATTACAGCTATTGCCCTCCTTTTTATATTGGTACTTACCCCGATGTTGCTCTGGGCACAGCCAGATTTTGACTACAACAATCCTACTGAATATGAGATTGGAAAAGTTTCTGTAGTCGGTGCAGAGTTCAGTGATGAAAATGCCATCATTAATATTTCTGGTTTTAAAGTCGGACAAAAACTAAAAGTTCCTAGCAACGCTATCCCCAAAGCTATAAAATCGCTTTGGAGGCTTCGCCTGTATACCGACATAGAAATTTATATTTCTAAGATTATAGGAGATGTCGTTTTTCTAGAGATTGCTGTTAAAGAAAAGCCAAGACTAGTCCGTTTTGATGTACGAAATGTCAAGAAGTCTAGAATCAATGATATTAAAGGTAAAATATCACCTTACTTAATTAAAGGGGGTATCGTAACAGATGACTTACTAACTAACGCCATAAATGGGGTCAAAGAATATTATGCAGAGAAAGGTTATTTGGATGCGGAGATAATCATCAATAAAACAATGGACCCAAATATCAAAAATGGTGTCCAAGTGGAGTTTAAAATTGATAAAAAAGATAAAGTCAAAATTCAAGATATTGTTTTTAATGGGAATAAATCTTTCAGCGATAGGAAACTGCGCAAACAGATGAAAGAGACAAAACCTAAACGGAAAATCTTTACGCCTTCTAAACTTATCAAAGAAGAATATAAAAACGATAAAAACCTTATTTTAGAATATTATAATAATAATGGTTTCAGAGATGCTCAGATTGTAAAAGATAGTATCTGGAGAGAAGCTGATGGAGATATGATGATTCAAATCGACATCGAAGAAGGGAATCGATACTTCTTCAGGAATATTACTTGGAAAGGAAATTCTATCTATTCAGACGAGCAACTAAGTCAGATTCTAGGTATCAAAGGAGGGGATGTTTATAATCAAGAATTGTTAAACACCCGATTGTCTTTTAGCCAAGATAACAGAGATGTAAGTTCCCTGTACTTGGATAGGGGTTACTTATTCTTCCGAGTTGACCCCATAGAATCTTCGATTGTAGGTGATTCCATTGATTTGGAAATGCGTATCTATGAAGGTCCTCAAGCAACAATTGATAAAGTGGTTATTGATGGAAACGACAGAACGCACGAACACGTCATTAGAAGGGAATTAAGAACGAAACCCGGTGCGAAGTTTAGCCGATCTGATTTGATTCGTTCTCAGCGTGAGATCATCAATTTAGGTTATTTCGACCCAGAAAACCTAGGGATGAACACCCCCGTCAACGCCCAGCGAGGTACTGTTGATATTGAATATACCGTAGCAGAAAAATCATCTGACCAATTAGAACTTTCTGCTGGTTGGGGTGGTCGTGGTCGTGGTGTCATTGGGACACTAGGTGTTACCTTCAACAATTTTTCTATTAGAAATATTTTCAAAAAAGAATCTTGGAGCCCTCTTCCACAAGGAGATGGTCAGCGTTTATCATTAAGGGCGCAGACAAATGGACGTTTTTTCCAATCCTACAATATGTCTTTTACAGAGCCTTGGTTGGGTGGTAAAAAAGCACAGTCATTCACTGTTTCCGGTTTCTATTCTAGGTTTACAAATGGACAAACAAGCGAAAGCTTCAATTATCAAAGCTTAGGTAATATTGGAGCTAGTGTTAGTTTGGGTAGCCGCCTAAAGTGGCCAGATGATTTCTTCGTCGCTAGTGCGGCTATAGGTGTTCAAAGTTATGATTTGAATAACTGGGGAAGAGGTGGTTTTATCGTGGATGGACAAGCTGTAACCGAAGGAGCTTATAATAATATTACAGCGACTTTATCGCTTGTTAGAAATTCTATCAACAACCCTATTTTCCCACAGAGCGGTTCAAGTTTCTCATTAACAGCAACCTTTACACCGCCATACTCCTTATTCAATCAGGATAAAGATTACTCAGAGTTATCGGTTCAAGAGCGCTTCAAATTCTTGGAATACCACAAATGGCGTTTCAATGCAGACTGGTACACCCCTCTATTCGATAAATTTGTATTCAAAGCCTCTACAAAAATAGGGATGCTAGGTTACTATAATGAAGAAATCGGTACCTCTCCATTTGAGCGGTTTGAGCTAGGTGGTGATGGCATCTCTAACCAGTTTGTAGGTATCGCAGGTAGAGATATTATTTCCTCTAGAGGTTATGAAAGCAATGAATTTGCAGCCAATGCATCGGGTGGAGCAACTGTATTCAATAAAGTATCAATGGAAATCCGCTATCCATTTTCTCTAAATCCTAATGCGACTATTTATGCATTGACTTTCTTTGAGGGAAGTAACGCTTGGAGTAGCTTTAGAGACTTCAATCCTTTTGAAGTGCGCAGAACAGTTGGTGCTGGCTTGAGGGTCTTCCTTCCCATGTTCGGTACACTTGGATTCGATTATGGTTTAGGATTCGATAAAGACAATCCAACAGGAAGTAACCTTGCTGAACGTTACGGCAACTTCAATATCGTCCTAGGTTTTGAACCCGATTAAAGACATTTTTTAAATATCAAAAAGCATTGATAGAATGAATCCTGTCAATGCTTTTTATTTTCTTTCCTGTTAATTCAGATTAAGAGCTGGTTAAACATTCGTTAAACGGCACTTTGCTCAAAAGCCATTTTCCTTTTATAATTCGTTCATAAACAAATATTTATAATTATTTTATTGTAAAAACCAAAGTTACTTAAACCGATATCATAGGTCTACATAAAGCAATAATAGACATAAAACCTTAACTTTGGATTCAAATGAATAAACACTCAATTATTTGAGATTCTTGACGTTATTCAATAGGGTAATCATTTTTAAAAACATGAACAAGCTTAAAACTTAATCAAAGTATGTTGAAAAAAAATATTTTACTAATTGCCTTTTTAGGATTATTTGCTTTCTCTGTACAAGCTCAAAGAATTGCTGTAGTAGATGTCCAAGCTGTCTTGGAAAGTATGGAAGAGTATAAAAATGCACAGGCAGAATTAGAACAGATTGCGACCACTTGGAGACAAGAAATCACGCAGCAATATGATGAAATCAAAGGATTGTACAGCTCCTATCAAGCAGAAGCAGTACTCTTGAGTGATAAACAAAAAGCGGCTAAGGAAGACCAAATCATGTCAAAAGAAAAACGTGTACGTGATTTACAAAGAAAACGTTTTGGACCTGAAGGTTCGCTATTCAAAAAAAGACAGGAATTGGTACAACCGATCCAGGACAAAGTCTATAAAGCCATTAGAAGTTATATGGAAGACAGAGGTTTTGACTTGATTCTGGACAAAAGCCAAGGTGGTGTACTTGCTAATAACCCAAGAATAGAGAAGACTTCCGACATTATGAAAAAAGTCGGTATCGAGTAAATACTTACCAAATCTAAGAATACCTTACAATTCAAAATAAATCAACCTTAAAATTCAACAACGATTATACTTGTTTTATTCCTGATTAAAACTGGTGCAAGTTGTTGAAATATAGCGTTGTGTTTATTTTGAACCAAGCACTGATGAGAAAATCCCTAGTGATTTATTACATTTGCAAAAATTTTTCAAACAAATCAATTATGAGAAATATACTCAAAGTACTTAGTGTTGTTCTACTTTTGGTAGGAACTGTAGCCACTACTCAAGCTCAAAAATTAGCTTACACCAACTCTGCTGCTCTTTTAGCTGAATTTCCTGATGTAAAAAGATTGGACGCTAGCTTAGAAACGCTTCAGAAGCAATTGGTGAAGAAGGGAGAAAACATGGTGAAGAAATTTGAAGCCGATTACAAATCTGCTGCTGAAAAAGAAAAAAGAGGAGAACTTTCTCCGAAGCAAATTGCTGACTTGAGAAAGAACTTAGAAACCAAGCAGCAAGAAATCATGAAATACGAGCAGGATATCCAAAAGCAATTGGTAGAAAAGCGCAACAAAGAATTGGAACCAATCTTGAAAAAAGTACAAGATGCCATCAATGCTGTCGCTAAAGAAAAAGGCTATGATTATGTAGTAGACGCTAGCACTGGTATCTTATTGTATGCTGCTGATGAACATGATATTACTGCTGCTGTAAAAGGTAAATTGGGCATTACTCAATAATGACAGTAATCAATAATTTATAATGTTCCAGAGGAATACCCTTGGCAAAAAGTGAATAATAATAGTTTGCTTTTCAGCATAAAAAAAGTCCCTCGTCGCTAGCGACGAGGGACTTTTTTATTGGGTCAATCACTTTAGCTTTATCGGTTCATAATCTTTAAAAAGCGAATACTGCGTCGCTTCAAATTCCTTTCGGTAAGGCGTCCATTTTTCTTGATAGAAAGTATTCACTTTATCCAGCACTCTCTGGGTTTCTCTCTTGAAATGGTCAAGTGCAAAACGAGCCATCTGATTTGGTGCACCATCACTAGAATTCAAATAAGAATAAATCCGCCATTGGTAACTGTTCAGTTGATTTGCCGAACGCTGTATGCCTTTTGTATCAGGGGGGAACATATATTCTAGCATCAAAGAATCAATCTGTCCTGTGATTTCCTTCCCTTTTTTCTTGAATTGCGTCTGGATGCTATCGGGTGCATTCGTTAGCATTTCGTTGATACGCTTGATGGTCTTCTTAGAATCCTTCATTCTGTCAAATGCCTCCGTCGCTTTTTTGACCACCGCAAAGTACTCCTCATAGCCTTTTTGCTTCGCCTTCAAGTCAGCCATAGAAACCTTAGAGCGAGGGTCGTTTTTCACGTTCATCATGGTCGAATCCTTAAAATCACCATAAGTAAAGACCAGCTTATATTTCCCTGGCAAGACATTGATACCACCTGGTTTATCCGCATCTTTTTTCGGTGTTTGGTAGGATGGGAATCGGATACCGTCCTTGTTCAAACCCCAATTGACTTGGACAATGCCTGTATCAACCGCTATCTTTTTCGTAAAAGTTCGGACGAGTTCCTCCTCCATATTATAAACTTGTACTTTCAGCTTGCGGTCTTTTGCTAAGGCAGGCTTTTTAGGCTGCTTGGTTTCTGTCGCTTTTTTCGATTCCTTTTGCTTCTTTTTAGCCGCTTCTTTTTGTTTGCCTTTCGGCGAATCTTTCTTCTTGTCGTGCTGCACCCAAAGATTCACCACGCCCCCGAAAGAACGGTTTTGCCCAACAAACTCCGCATCCGCAATAAAGCGTGCGCCATCCACAGAACGATAATCCATAAAGTAAGCATCCCGTGGTTCAAATACTTTGAATTTGGACTGCATCAAGCGACCACCCGATTTGGCGATTTGCCGCAAAGGCTCAATATCATCCAAAATCCAAGCCGCTCGCCCGAATGTCCCGACAATCAAATCTCGCTCCCTAGGATGGATTTTCAAATCTTGGGTCGGCACCGATGGGTAATCGTTCATCCATTTGTTCCAAGTATTTCCTTTATCAATAGAAAAATATAAGCCATAATCTGTCCCTAAAAACAGCAGGTTTTCCACCTCCAAATCCTGTACGATGGATAAAGTGTGACCTTTGACTTTATTCCCATCTACTATTCGACGGAAAGTCGCCCCATAATCTGTAGTGTGATACGCATAAGGCGTCCAATTATTTCGTCTGTAATCATTGACGACGATAAAGGCTTCCCCAGCATTTTTGGTAGACACTTCCACTTGTGGAATCCAAGCCCCTTTCGGGAAACCAGGCAGGCGGTTGGCTACATTCGACCAGTTTTTACCACCATCTTTAGTCATTTGTAGATTACCATCATCCGTTCCAACCCAGATTACCTGCTTGTCCACAGGGCTAGGCGCAATGGAAACGATCGTCGTAAAATTCTCTGCACCCGTTACATCTTTGGTCAAACCACCACTCTTATCTTGTTGTTGCTTTTCTTCATCATTGGTCGTTAAATCCGGTGAAATAATTTCCCAGCTTTGTCCACAATCAGTGCTGTAATGCACATATTGGCTTCCATAATAGATACCACAATTCGAGAAGGGGTCTTGCGCCAATGCCGCATTCCAATTATATCGCAGCTCTTTTCCTTCTGGGTGGAAAGGTCGTATAGAGCGGGATTGTCCAGTTACTCTGTCTATGTAAGCTAGGTTTCCACCTTGCGACATCGCATAACCATAGCGATTATCATCTGGTCGTAGCATTACATCAAAACCATCTCCGAAGAAAATCTCTTGCCAATCCGCATTTTTGATGCCTCCTCGCTTCAAGACCGCACTTGGCCCGACCCAAGAACCGTTGTCCTGCATCCCACCCATTACATTGTAAGGGAAATCCATATCATAATTGATATGATAGAACTGCGCCAAAGGCAAATTGGATACGAAACGCCAATTTTTGCCGCCATCCCTAGAAATGTTCAGACCACCATCATTTCCTTCGATGATATAATTCGGATTTTCTGGATGAATCCAAAACGCATGGTGGTCGGGGTGAACACCATCAAAACCAACATAACCTAGGAGCTGACGAAAGGTTTTTCCACCATCCTCACTAATCGTCATGGTAGAATGTAAATTGAAAATGCGGTTCTCGTTCTTAGGGTCAACAAAAATATCGGCATAGTAAAATGGTCGGCTACCCACATTTTTATTAGATACCAATTTCCATTTGTTTCCGCCATCGGTTGATTTATAAAGCCCATTGACTTTTGCCTCAATCAACGCGTAAACAATATTTGGCTTAGAAGCCGAAAAAGAAAGCCCCATTCGTCCTAAATCACCTTTTGGCAAGCCATCTTTATCAGTCAAGCGTTTCCAGTTTTCTCCACCATCATAAGATATATGTAAGCCAGAGTTTTTTCCACCAGAATTGAAGAACCAAGGCTTCCGCCCAAAAGTCCACATTCCAGCAATGAGTTTATTCGGATTGGAAGGATCGACGACTAAATCTCCACAACCTGTCTCCTCATCAAAGTACAATACCTTGCGCCATGATTTCCCACCATCGGTCGTTTTAAAAACGCCTCTTTCCTTATTGTTGCCCCAAGTAGAACCGAGCGCACCCACATATATTATATCTGGATTATCTCGATGCACAATAATACGGTGTATCAACTTGGTCTTGGTCAAGCCCATCAGTTTCCAAGTTTTTCCACCGTCTATACTTTTATAAATGCCTTCTCCTGAGTTTAGAGAGTTCCTAGGGTTTCCTTCCCCTGTTCCTACCCAAATCTCACTAGGGTTTTTCTGGTTGATTGCCAAAGAGCCCACTGATTGTAAAGGCTGCTTATCAAAAATCGGTTTCCAAGTAATGCCCCCATTTTCAGAAAGCCATACCCCGCCCGATGCCGTGCCCGCAAAAATGCGTTCTGGATTGCTCAAATCCACATCAATCGCTGTTACCCGTCCACTCATTCCTGCTGGACCGATGTTTCGGATTTTCATGCCCTTGAGTAATTCTACATTGATTTTTTGGCTATGGCCAAAAGTCGCTCCTAGCATCAGAGCACTTAAAAAGAGGATTCGTTTTATCATGATTAAGTTTTAGAAGTTTAAGAAGTGCCGTAGTTTGAGTAGTTTGAG
>JAHDBO010000041.1 GCA_020630355.1 Saprospiraceae bacterium | reverse complement strand
ATCTGATTTTAGAATAAAATCTAATAAAGATTTATCATTTTGGTCAGAAAAATGGGGGTGATTGTATAATACTTTGTTCCTTGTTTTGATTCTGCTAATTTATTTGATTAAATTAAGAATAATATCGAATCCAAGTTGCGTAAGATCAAGAATATCTAGCCCACCGTTTTAACGGTGGCATGTCAAAAAGGAAAATGGAATCGTCAAAAAACAGATGGTTTAATGCCCCACTGTTGAAACAGTGGGCTATCAGGAAATGTCTATCATTCTTTTACGCAACTTAGTTTATTTGTCTAGCGAAAGCTAGCTACCTTAAAAAATAACTGGGGTCTATGGAGTTTTATGATTTTTTTCGATTTGCAGTGGTGGCTTATTGTGTTATTAGGGCATTAGCTGCAAAGAAAAACCCTGTATTCTGGGGGATTTTTGCCTTTTTTATACCTTGGTTAGCCATCGTTGTGATTCATTTTTTTACTTGGAAATCCAACGACACTGAAAAAGGCACTATGTCAGGTAATAACAGACAAGAGCACTGGGAACGAATTCGACAAGAACTGCAAGAACGCAACAAGAGACAACAACAGCGTCAGCAAAACTATCAATCACCTACAATATCAAAAGAACCCGCTTACGAGGTTCCTCCTAAGAAGCCGAGCAAAAATAAGCCATTGCAAGAGTATGATATACCTGTCGTAGATGCTATTGAAATAGAACCTGAAGTTAAAGATATAGAAGCATTAAAAGCATTGGCACAAAAAGAAATAGTTGTTCCGACAATAGAAATCCCTGATTTTGTGGCATCTGACAAGCTACACAAATGGGAAGAAGAAGAAAAAGAAGCCAACCTTGAGGAAATAATCGAAGCGCCAGAATCACTAGCGTTGAGACCTATTGAAACCTTGGAAATAGCGCCTCTGAGCTTGGATGATATCAAAGATGCCGACGAAGCAATCGAAGAGAGAGGGACAACTGTTCCAGAAATTATTCCGACGGAACAACCAGAGGATATTTATGCTGAAGAGGAAGAACCTGTTCAAACGCAAGGCTGTGTTGTACATTCACACACAACCTCTCCTTCGGGTATGCATAAAATCAAATACAGCAAACAGTGCAGTGCCTGTGAGTGGGATGACAAAAAGCAATTTTCTTTCTTATTTCACGAAAGTATAAATCAGAAAAAAGACAGTTTTATATGCCCTAATTGTCTGGAAAAAAACGATTTAAGTATTTTAGTCTCTTTAAAAACAAAAGAAGACGTGCTCTCGTAGCAAAAATTGCGTTTGAAAAGAAGATAGAAGATTATATTTGTCTCGTGCAAAAAAAATAAAATATGCCACTTGTAGGGTCAATCATCAAGCGGGCATTTCAGTTGGGGGTGAAGTTGCAACGCAACCGACTCAATCCAAGGGAATACCAAGTGAAAACATTAAGACGATTGCTCAAAAAGTCGAGTAAAACGGCTTTTGGACAATATTTCGATTTCAAAAACATCTTGAAATCGACTGATTTGCTAGCTCAATTTCAGCAAAATGTGCCTTTCCATGACTATGACACTATTTACGAAAAATGGTGGCATCGGGCACTAAGCCAAGAGTCAGATATCAGTTGGAAAGGAAAGGTGAAGTATTTTGCACTGAGCTCAGGTACTTCGGGTGCTCCAAGCAAGCACATCCCTGTGACTGAGGATATGATTCGTTCCATTCGTAAGGCAGGGGTGAAGATGTTCTTCTGCTTGACACAATATGATGTAGATACCTCCTTGTATGCGAAGGATATGATGATGCTAGGCGGTTGTACGGATTTGGAGGAGAAAGATGGCTTTTTTGTAGGGGACTTGAGTGGGATCAATGCTAGTCGGAGACCTTTCTGGTTGCGTCGAACCTACAAACCAGGAGGGGATATTTCAAAAATCAACAATTGGGACGATAGGATCGAGGAAATCGTCAAAAATGCCCCTAATTGGGATATAGGCTTCATTATGGGGATTCCAGCGTGGAATCAATTGATGATGGAGCGTATTATTGAGCATTACCAACTAGAGACTATACACGATATATGGCCCAATTTGAAGGTATTTGTACACGGAGGAGTCGCTTTTCAACCTTATCGGAAAAGTTTCGAGCGTTTGATGGGCAAACCGATGCTTTATATGGATACCTATTTGGCATCAGAAGGCTTCGTGGCGTTCCAGACACGTCCCGATACCACTGCAATGGCGATGATTCTCAATAATGGAATTTTCTTTGAGTTCATACCATTCAACGAGGAGTATTTTGAAGATGGTATGTTGAAAGGGCAGCCTCAAGCTCTGATGATAGACGAGGTAGTAGAAGGGGTAGATTATGCACTGGTGATGAGTACGAATGCGGGGGCTTGGCGTTATTTGATAGGGGATGTCGTCCGATTTGTGGATAAATCAAAGCATGAAATTGTCATAACAGGAAGAACAAAACACTTTTTGAGTATTTGTGGAGAACACCTATCGGTTGACAACATGAATCGGGCCATTCAAAAAGTGGAGGAAGATCTGGACTGCTTGATTCAAGAATTTACCGTGTCAGGGATTGAAAAAGGGACTTTCTTCGCACATAAGTGGTACATTGGCATGAAACAACAAACCGTAGATGCAGATAAGGTCAAGGAACGATTGGATTTTCATTTAAAAAAGGTGAACGACGATTATGCAACGGAGCGTAGTGCAGTCTTGGATATAGAAGTTGAAATCGTCCCCAGTGCACTTTTTTACAAGTGGCAAGAAAGTCGAGGTAAAATAGGGGGACAGAATAAATTTCCCCGCGTGATGAAATCAGAACGCTTTAATGATTGGGAAGCTTTTGTAAAAGATTGCTCCATTGAAAAATAGGGTGCTGTTTTTTGACAAACCTTCCCAAGCTATCATTTTTATTAGACATTGTTCCATTCTCGGTTTTGGCAAAACTAATAGGTTATAGAAAAGCGATTTTCAATCTAATATTTAAATACTAATTACTAAAATCTATTTTCATAGCCCTATGTATTTTCTCTGGGAAGGCATTAAGTATGGATTGGTTCTTTGCATTTTACTAGGGCCAATATTCGTTGCATTAATGCAGGCTGGTGTCGAGCAGGGCTTTCGAGCAGGAGCGATGGTGGGCCTAGGTATTTGGATGAGCGATCTGCTCTTTATTCTCGCAGTATACTGGGGTTTATCCTATGTATCTGATTTGACCAATGATGGAGCTTTCAAATTTTATTTGGGAATAATAGGAGGCGCCATCTTAATTACATTCGGAATCGGGACTTTATTGAGCAAACCACCTCAATTGACATTCGAAAATAAAGCGGTGCGACACTCTTCTTGGGTGCAATTATGGTCTAAGGGTTTTTTTATTAATACATTGAATCCGTTTACTGTCTTTTTTTGGGCAGGGCTTATGGGTACTATACTTGTTCGAGACAATCCGACCACTTCCGAGGCCTCGCTTTTTTTTACTGGGATATTAGCGACAATAGTATTGACTGACCTAGCAAAAGTCCTTCTAGCCAAGGAGATACGCCGCTGGCTACAACCTGTGCATTTGCTTTGGTTGCGTCGTATTTCGGGGGCGGCACTCGTGGTTTTCGGGGTCGTTTTGGTTTATAAGGTGTTTTAAATAATAGACATTATTCTATTTTGGCAAAAGCAGTAAGCTATAAAAAGATGATTTTCAATCTAAAGACTAATACTCAAAGATCAATATCCAAAATCTCTTAATAATAGCTTTGTCTCTATATTCCTTTTTTCTATTTTGTGCTAGAATTGTTTGATTTTAATGAATGGAAACCGCCCTTTTGTTGTTCTTGGCGTAGCAGCATTGATTCTGCTGGCGCTCTTTTATTATTTCGGAAAAGGAGGAAAAGCACGGACCTTCAATTGGAAGGAAACCTACGCACTAGACAGCAAAGAACCTTACGGGGCCTTTGTTTTCCATGAGTTGCTAGCTTCCAATGAATATCCAGTCGATAATATTACCCAAAGTCTCAAAGACGAACTACCTGAAAATCCTGATACGGTATCCAATTATATTTTTGTGGGGCAGTCTTTATTCTTGGATTCTACGGATACCCAGCGCTTGCTGCGGTTTGTGGAAAATGGGAACAATGCCTTGATTGCTAGCAAGACGATTCCCTACGATTTGATGTTTTATATTGTACAACAAGAATGTATTGAAGGACTATGGGATGATTATGAACGGAGCTATTCGGATACTTTGATGACGATGGATTTTGACCATCCTACTCTAGCGGATAAACAGGGGTATAGTTATAAATATATTGATAAATTTGAGGTTAAACGCTATACATGGCACTATATAGATAGTGTTCATTTTTGTGGAGATAGCTCTTCGCTCACCTCGCTAGGGACTTGGCGTACTGATAATGGTGATTCCAATACCAATTTTGCTAAAATCCGTTTTGGAACAGGACATTTTTATTTACACACCAACCCCATCGCCTTTACCAATATCCAGCTCTTAGATCAACGACGGAAAGACTATGCGCAAGGCGTACTAGCACATTTGCCGAAAGGCAAAAACTACTGGGACGCTTACGGGCAGCAGGATGAAAGCATAGGTCGGATGCAAAATGATGAAGAGGATTTGACACAGGCTTCCCTTTCGGGAAAAACGCCTTTACAATACGTATTGAGCCAGCCTCCTTTGGCTTGGGCCTGGTATGTGCTTTTGGCTTTGGCTATCTTGTATTTGTTTTTCAAAGCCAAACGTCGGCAGCGCATCATTCCTGTATTGCACGAAAACAGAAATACCTCTTTAGAATTTGTTTCTACCGTCGGAAGCCTGTATTTTCAACAAAAGAAACATCGAAATATTGCACTCAAACAAATGCAGTTGTTCCTGAACCAAGTGCGCAATCGCTATGGAATTGCGACAAAAGTACTGGGGACTGCTTTTGAACAACAATTGTCCCAGCTTTCGGAAGTTCCATTAGTGGAAATCAAGGCCTTGATGGCGATGCATCGAGATATAGAACAACACGCTATTCCTGAAAAAACATTGATTGCTTTTAATCGGGCGATTGAAGATTTTTATGAGAAGTGTAAGTGAACTTGATTTTAGATATTTAGATATTAGACCTTAGACTAAGTATTCAAAATATCTAAACACTAATTGTTTAAATCTGATTTTAGCTACATTAGGAAGCTACAAAACAATAAATCTCAATCTAACATCTATCTACTAATATCTAACATCTAGTTTTATTTTGGAAGAAAAGAATATCAACGAGGAATCTAATTTTGGGGAGATAATACCACCATCATTCAACGATATGCCAGAAGTGCCAGCTGTTCCGAACGTACCGACCTGGGGACGAAATGCCTTGGATTTGACTAAAATCCATAATTCGGTAGAAGCCGTTAGGAACGAATTGCAAAAAGTCATCATCGGGCAAAGCGAGATGATAGAATTGCTTTTGGCTGGGATATTTTCTGGTGGCCATGTGCTGATAGAGGGGGTGCCAGGTATTGCGAAAACCTTGACGGCAAAGTTATTGGCAAAGACGCTTTCCGTGGATTTCAACCGCATCCAGTTTACGCCAGATTTGATGCCCTCCGATGTGATTGGTACGACGGTCTTCAATTTGAATACTTCAGCGTTCAGCTTCAATAAAGGACCGATTTTCTCGAATATAGTGCTGATTGATGAAATCAACCGTGCGCCTGCGAAGACGCAGGCCGCCCTTTTCGAGGTCATGGAAGAGCAGCAGGTCACCGTAGATGGCACGACCCATCAACTAACTTTTCCTTTCTTTGTGATTGCGACACAAAACCCTATCGAGCAAGAAGGGACTTACAAACTGCCCGAAGCGCAATTGGACCGTTTTTTATTCAAAATCAACCTCACCTATCCTGAGCTAGAAGAGGAAAAAGCGATTTTGCGCCGCTTCAAGAGTGACTTCCGTCAGAAGCAAACCCAAGAAGTGCAAGCAGTACTTAAAGCCGCTGACATCAAGGAGTGCCAATCGCTGGTAGAGCAAGTGCACATCAAGGACGAACTCTTGGATTATATCGCCGACATCGTACACCATACCCGCAATAATGGCGACTTGTTCCTAGGGGCATCTCCTAGGGCATCGCTCTCCATCTTGAAAACCGCTAAAGCGGTTGCCGCCATGAACGGACGGGATTTCGTTACGCCCGATGATATTCAGTTTGTTGCTTATCCCGTTTTGAATCACCGCATCATCCTCACCCCAGAGCGTGAAATGGAAGGTTTCGACGCTCGGGACGTGATAGATGCCATCGTGAAGAAGTTGGAAGTGCCGAGGTAGGAGGGACAAAAGATTTAAGTGAGATTTGTTTTTTAATTGTTGATTTTTAGGCTGCATTTTGTTATGTTTGCGCTAAAATATTAAGATGAAAAAGCTGATCTCTCACACTTTAATAACCTTAGTTTTTATTTTTATCGGTTTGGGAAAATCGATGGGGCAGGAAATCAATGACCTTAAAACGGCTAAAATGGTAGCCCTTGCCGAGGGAAAGTTGATGATTTTGGATTTCGGTGCTTCTTGGTGTGGCCCTTGTAAAAAGATGGAGCGAGAACTCTGGTCTAAGGAGGCTTTCAAATCTTTCTACGACCGATTTGTATTGGTGAAAATAGATGTGGACGAGCAGCGGTCTATGGCCAAGAGATTCGGCGCATCTGCGCTGCCGACCGTGTTGATAACAACTCCAAACGAAGATATACTCTACCAAAAAGTCGGCTTTGAAAAGGTCAATGACTATCTACAGATCTTCAGTAAATTCCCAAAAGATAATTCAAAACTCAATCAAAAACTATTGAGGGTCATCTCCAAAGAATCTGCTCCAGGGTTTCTTAGCATAGGAAAAGAATTAGGGGCATTGGCAATGCAAATCAGTGATCCAAATATCCGAAACGGTTATATCCAACAAAGTGATGAGTATCTTGATAAGAGCGAAAAACTAGATGATGCTGGCAATCTATCTGATATGATTTTGTTTTTTAAATCAAAAAATAAAATTTTGAAGAGCAGTCGTAAGAAAAGCATCAAAATGTTGAAACGTCTGAAAAAGAACGGTGCTTTCGAGGGAAAGCCTGACTATTACAACTTTCTTTATGCACTTCTTTACAAAAGAAATGACCAGCAGACTGTTTTTCAAGAATATTACGCCTCGATAGAAAGCGATAACTTTAAGAAAGAACTGGATAGCTTTGTGTTGAAAAGATAGCTAGCCTGTTCATTTGCCAATCCCGCCCACAAGCGATAACTTGCATCCAAATCTTAAAATTTGGCAGGAATATACATCCATATCCCTTTTTGCAAGCAGGCTTGTCATTATTGCAACTTTCATTTTTCGACCTCGTTGAAGTATCGAGAACGGATGGTATCTGCATTGCTCGAAGAGTTGGAGCTACAACAGGATTATCTTGGTGCAACAACTTTGAGCAGTATCTATCTGGGGGGAGGTACACCTTCTTTATTGACGGTGGAAGAGTTAGATTTATTATTTAAAAAAATAGAATCGTTATATCCAATCGAAATCGATGCGGAAATTACACTGGAAGCCAATCCTGATGATTTGTCCAAAGCCTATCTCCAGTCGCTTCGGCAGACGCCCATCAATCGCTTGAGTATCGGTATTCAATCTTTTTCGGAGACAGATTTGCGATGGATGAATCGAGCGCACAATGCAAAAGAAGCCAATGCTTGCATCGAAAATGCCTTAGAAGCTGGTTTTGATAATCTGACGGTAGATTTGATTTATGGTTCGCCACACACGACGGATGCCCAATGGCAAGCAAATATGCAACGGGTTTTTGATTATGGAATTGCTCATATCTCTTGCTATGCGATGACGGTGGAGCCGAATACCGCCCTCGATCATTTTGTGAAAAACGGGAAATCTAAACCAGTGGACGAAGAGCAAAGCGCCCGACAATTTGAGCAATTGATGACCGCTGCCGCGGAGCATGGTTATGAACACTACGAAATTTCCAACTTTGCGAAAGCAGGCTACTATGCCAAGCACAATTCCAATTATTGGCTGGGGAAGAAGTATCTAGGAATTGGCCCTTCGGCACATTCGTTCGATGGAGAGAGCAGGCAATGGAATGTGGCGCATAATGCGCAGTACATGAAGGCGATTGAATCAGGTACGATTCCTTTTGAATTGGAGCAATTAACGCCTCATCAGCGTTATAATGAATACATTTTGACGAGTCTTAGAACAATCTGGGGGGCAGATATACAGCAAATACAGTTGTTTGGGGAAGAACCCAAAAAATACTTTTTACAAGAAATAAAAAACCTGCTGAATCAGGGCACTGTCCTAGAAAATAATGGAAAGTATACCTTGACCCAGCAGGGGAAATTACTGGCAGATCACATAGCGGTCGCCTTATTTGTAGAGGTATAATTAATCACAACCCAATCGTCTGATGAAGAATAGTCAATTGCCCACCATAGGCTTTGGATACATTTTCTTCTGTATAAGTAGTTGTTGTCTCTCCATAAGCGATGAGCCGTTGATTTAATAGGATGATAGAGTCAAAGTATTCTTTAACTTTAGAAAGATCATGATGTACGACTAGAAGGGTTTTTCCTTGGGCTGCAAGACGTTTTAAAATTTCTATAATTCGGTTTTCGGTCGTGATATCTACCCCAACAAATGGCTCATCCATCAAAAACACATCAGCCTCCTGGCACAGTGCCCTTGCCAAAAACACCCGTTGTTGTTGACCTCCAGAAAGCTCGCCGATTTGCCGATCTTTGAAGTGCTCCATGCCTACATCTTTAAGGGCATCAAGCGCAATTTGAGTGTCGCTTTTAGCTAGTTTTTCAAGAAGGCTCCGATGAGGGTAACGACCCATCTTGACGATATCCAATACCGTAGCGGGGAAAGACCAATCCACCCCATCTTTTTGAGGTACATAGACCACTTTTTTTCGTACTGCTTCTATATCTTTTCCGAGGACTTTGATTTGCCCGTTACCCGTATCCAAAAGTCCTAGTATCGCTTTAAAAAGCGTCGATTTGCCAGCACCGTTTGGACCGATAATGCCATAGAGTTTACCTGGCTGAATGTCCAAGAAAATATTGGTTAGCACGCGTTTCCGTTCATAAGAAACGGAAAGCCCTTTGATACTAATGATTGGATTTTCCATAATTGTTTAAGTAAAGTGGTCAAATAGGGGATGTATTTGACCACTCATAGTTTTTTTAATTTCTATACTTAGTGAAATAGAAGAATACCGCTCCAATAAATAGAATAGCGGTCAGAGCACCTAAGTAATAACTCGTTGATTTTGGGGCTTCTGTATGCTCATCCGCTGCTTTTATCCTACTCAATCCTGCTACGATATTGTCTGTGTTGCTTTTCATCATATCGTAATAAGAACCAGCAGGGCCGTCTAGGTCGCCAATGGAATCGGCATGCAATTTCCCGCCAATGATTGCTCCATTATCACTAGCAATTTGTTCTAGTAATTTGGGGTTAATTGTACTTTCAACAAATAGAGCAGGGACATTGAATTTTTTGATGGTCTTCTGTACGCGCATCACATCGGAAGTTTGTGCTTCCGCATCCGTAGACGTCCCTAGGATGGATTCTAGTCGGATGCCATATTTTTCACCATAATACTGGAAGGCATCATGCGAAGTAATAAGAACGCGTTGTTCTTCTGGTATTTTCTGAACTTCTGTTTTGATGTACTCGTCGAGTTCTTTCAGTTTTTTGGCGTAAGCTTCATAATTGGCTTGATAGTAATCCTTATTGTCTGTATCTATTTTGAGGATACTTTCGTAAATGTTTTTGATGTAAATCAAAGCTAATTCTACATCCATCCAAGCGTGAGGGTCTACTGCATTTTCATACACTAGGCTACTGATTGGTTTGATACCAGCAGTAACCGTGTCGACAGAGGCTTTAGTGCCAGAGTTAGCAACTAATTCATTTAACCAACCCTCAAAGGTAAGCCCGTTCATTAGGATGACGTCTGCTTTTACAACAAGCTGTGCATCTCCAGGTGTTGGTTCGTGCAGGTGGGGGTCACCGCCGATAGGGACAATACTGG
The DNA here is from genome assembly GCA_020630355.1 of Saprospiraceae bacterium. GTDB lineage: Bacteria > Bacteroidota > Bacteroidia > Chitinophagales > Saprospiraceae > JAHDBJ01. Next base: position 1,830 of record JAHDBO010000041.1, on the reverse strand, counting down.
TGACGTCCATTTTGTCCCCAACGATATTTTTTGCCATATCTGCAATCATTGTTGCGGTGGCAATTACCTGTGGTTTGTCTTGTGCCAAGATTAGCATCGGTATGCTAAGGAAAAAAGTGATAATAAATGCTCTCATATTGGAATACAATTAATAATGCATCAGTGGCATTGTTTTTTGTTAAAAGAAAAATTATGTTTTGACGAAAATATTTTGTGCGACTTTATTCGTAATGATTTGTTCTTTTTCTTCGTTTAAGAGGATTTTGATAGAACCATCATAGTCATATTTGTCTATTATTTGAACTTTTGCTCCAAGCACCAATTCGAGTTTATCTAAATATTGTAAAAAGGCGCTGCTGTGTTCTTGTACGCCTACGACAACACCAACCTCGCTATTGTTCAAACTAGCAAGAAGATATTGCTGCCGCTGGGCAAAGTTGCCATCAGCATCGGGGATTGGGTCTCCGTGTGGGTCGAATTTGGGATTGCCTAGAAAATCATCTAATCTATCGACGAGTTGCTCCGAGCGGATATGTTCCATCTGTTCGGCTATATCATGGACTTCATCCCAAGTGAACCCCAATTTGTCATAGAGGAAGACTTCCCAAAGGCGGTGTTTCCTGACTAGGTGCGTAGCGAGGCGACTGCCTTCATCTGAAAGCGTGGCACCTTTGTATTTGGCATAATTGACCAAGTCTTTTTTTGATAAGCGAATCAGCATATCTGTAACTGAAGCAGCCGAAGTATTCAATTCTTTAGAAACAGCATTGGTGCTGATGGGCTTGTCAGATTGCTCAGAAAGCTTGAAAATGGCTTTTAGGTAATTTTCCTCTGTTTGAGAAATCATCGTAAGAAGTATTTTTACGAAAATAAATAAAATATTTAGATTAGTCTAAAAATAAATAGAAATCAATAAAAAAAACGCTGGGGCTCTTTTGACCCAACGTTTTTTGCAATATGATTTCTGTTAGTAAATCCGAATTTAGAACATTACGCCTAAGCGCAACGTAAGGGAGTGCAAAGATGCTTTATTATCATCTGCATTATTGTCTTGTGTTACATCAAACATGCCATTTTGGTAAAAAATTCCACCAATGAGGGTCGTATTTTGTCCAACGGTATATTCTACACCGCCACCAAGTCCCCAAAAGACATTAAATAAGTTGATATCATCGTTCACCTTTTGTCCTTCCCCTCCAGGGGCATCGATATCAGCTGTTGCTTTTGTGTTGAAGCCCAATGTAAATAAAGGCACTTCCGCAAAGAAGCGCATATAACCACCAGCGGCAATATCAGCCGTTCTCATCTTAAGTGCAACAGGTATTTCTAAATATTGTAACTTGTATCGTACCGAAGTACCATTTGCTAGACTGTCCAAGGAAGAACTGCTCAGCTCTGAGTCAGGAAATAAATTGCCACTAGCTCCAAGGTTGTTATATTTTAAGGCACCCCCCTGATTGAAGGTAATGTTGATTCCACTAGTAATAGCAAAACGTTCTTCGCTTCCAAGATAATAGTCGCCCATCATCCCCATTTTGAAAGCTAAATTTGAACCATTGCTGTCAACTTGTCCTTCGGGAGCGTCACTGGTTAACCAGGTTATAGCCGGGCTTAAATTGAAACCGAACCGAAAGTTATCGGTAAGTTGTGCTTGAACGGCACTACTTAAAAATATCATGACGAAAAAGGGGGCAATAATTCTTTTCATACTATAATGATTTTGATATTATGTCGTTTGTATTTGGGTATAAAAAATAATAAATCTATCATAGAGACTGAATAAGGTCATTCGGGTCAACACATTTATTTATAAATTTTCAAAATATAATA
>JAHDBO010000040.1 GCA_020630355.1 Saprospiraceae bacterium | reverse complement strand
TTAAATCTAAATAAAGAATATTAGCTCAGCCAGCGTCCTTTTGAACATGCCTCTATTTACTTCGTTTTAGTGTAAAATCATGGAAAAACAGATAATTAGTTACATCAATGCCTTCAAACCAGAAAAACATGTGCTCAGTGCTTCAATATTCTTGGCAAAGGAGCTAGAAGTACCGCTCCAACTTCATGACGTCACTGTTTTCCCTCACGTCATTAGCAGTGATATGTTGCATGCCCGCCCAACGGGCATCAGCACAGGACATGAGATGATGCTGGCAGCAGAGCAAAAAATGGATAAGCTCGTTAGCAAAATCAGAAAGGAAAAATGGCTCTATACAAGCCATAGTTGTCAGGTTGGTTTCCCAGCAGAAGCCCTTCCTGAGTATGCCAATGAAATGCTCAGGAAAGAAGACTTACTCCCCCCTTATCTTCTAATTATAGAAAACGCTTCTGGCCAGGACTGGTTGAATAAAATTTTTGGGACAGTAGAGACATCAGTAGCCAAGAAAAGCGACGTTCCAGTACTACTCATCCCCAATAACAAGCCTGCCAAATTCAATAAAATCGTGCATGTATTCAGAAACGGGTACATCGAGATGCCGCAGGCCGTTAAGACGATTCGGTTGGCCAGTGACCTAGGTGCACAAGTAGAGTTTTTAATGTTCAGTAAAGCACCCTCCGACACTGATCTAACAACGATAAACTTAGAAAGCAACAAATTACTTCGTAGCGCAATCATCAACAATATGGATGTTAGTTTCAATTGGGCCGACAGAACGTTTTCGACCTCTACCCTATTAGAAGAGGTAAGTAATCGTAAAGGCACACTACTCGCCTTCAAACATGATAATGAAAACTACTTGGAAAGCCTTATGAAACAAGATAGCAGCCGAGATTTAATCTTAGCTGCGGATATACCCACTTTGATATATTAAAAAACCTGTACCATGAGGAATGAGAGTAGCGTAGAGACCAATTTGAGATACTTGACAGACAACTATCTTTTCCTAGCATTTTTATACGAAAGAATAAAGCGGCGCATTTCGATAGTGCCTTTGCAATCTTATTTTGAGTCTAGAGCTTTGGAAAAACACCGCTTCTTAGAAGAACTGCATGGTGCTTTTCGGTACCTTAAACCAGCATTTTCCAACTTTAAAAACTCTGACTACCGCTCGCTCAGTTTGCAAGAACTCTTGATGCTTAGCTTGGAAACCGAAAAGTCATTGATAATGAAATTCGAGGGGTTAATCCGAATCATTGATGATGAGCAGATAGAAACAATATTGCGCACTCAGCAGTTTCGAGTAGAAAATGGCATTTATAAATTAGCGAATATCCTTGAAGTGCAGAACGCTTTGGATATTCAGTAAACCAATCACAATTTTAACAATTGGATTACTGCCATCCCAATAAAAATCAATCCTATCAATAAAGAGATACGTTGATTGATTTTTGGGAAGCGTTTCAGAAAGTGGTTTCCTAAGCAACCAAACAGAAGCAGTGCACCTAATGTACCAACTATAATTCCCAAAATAAACGTGTGTATATAAACCGTCTTAAAGACAAGTAATTGCTGTTGTTCAAGGTAGGTAGCCATTCCTAGCCAAAACGGAATCGCTAGTGGATTGGCGGCAGACAATAAAACACCTTTTGGAAAAGGAGAGAGTTTTTCTCCCCGAGTTTTCTTTGATGGTGTTTTATTCTTGCGCCAAGCAGCACTCAAATAGCCAATGCCCAAAATCAAAAACAATGGGATAACCGCCCATTGGATATACTGTTCTACTTGTGGATTTTGAATCAAAAAACTACTGAATTGGAGCGCAATAAAAGCTTGTATATATTCCACTAAAAGTACGCCCAGCGCAAACCACCAAACCGCTGACATCCCTTTTTTCAAAGCAATATCTGCAGCAGTCAGATTGAGCACGCCCAAAGGTAATGCCCCCAAGAAGCTAACGAGTAATCCAAGTAGAAAGTGATGCAACATTCTTAGGATTTCACTAGATTATAGTAGGTTTTCAAATGTTTGCGCCAAGCAAAGTATTCGTCTAAACTCATATATGGGATGCCCCTTCCTTGCTGTATCCTCCCGATTTCATAGAGTTGGCGATAATGCCGAAAAATGGCCTGGTATCGCTTATACAACGAAAGACTCGTATCATAAATATGTGCTGGCTCGGCACCCACGCCATTGACTTCCATGATTTGGAGGCTTTTCCCTTGTTTCAATGCTTCGATACTCACTGTTTTCAAATCGTAGCGTGCGTAAAAAATCCCCTCCAAAGATTGTTCCACCTCGTCAAAAACACGGTGCAAAGCAGCGTCAATAAGATGATTTGCATTGATGAACTCCGTGCCGAGACTATGGTTGCCAACAACTCCCAAAGACACTATTTCTCCTTTTTGGGGAACTTGGCTCAATCGCTCTCCCATTTCCTTTTCCAAGCGTTCAATTTGGAGACTGGCACGGGGAGAGGACAAGATTAAATCACGAATCGAATCCCTGCCATTGCCCTCCACCTTCAAAAAACCTTTCAGCGTCACAGAAGTGATTTCCCCTTTAGTTGCGCCTGGTTTCCTGAAGTGCAAAACGGCCAATTCAACAGGTTCTTCTAGAAACGCTTGGTACTGCCATGCGACGGGCGGAGCGGTAGACAGATGCTCTTCCACAGCCTTCCAATCCTCCAATTTTGCCGCTAGCAGCCCTCGCTCCCCAATATCAGGTTTTACGAAAACGGGAAAAGTCATCTCTCGTTTTTCAAATTCTCTTTTTAGAAAAGACTGGTCTTTGCCTTTCGGCAAATATATGGTCAGCGGTTTCCAACGCTCCTGTACTTTATCCATGATTCTTTGCTTGGATTCTCCGAGCATCCCCGAATATTCAATCTCAGGGTTGACGTTACTCCAAAAAAACAAGGAACGAGCCTTTAGGCTCAACCAGATATAATACGGTATAACAGGGAGGTAAACCAGCCACATCGGCCAGAATTCCCAGTTGGTCAGTCGAGTAAAAAGGGGGTGCTGCATGACAGTTTTAATCTTTTTAGAAATCAAAAATGACTACTCTACCGCATATTTTAAAATTAAAAAGCTGAATAAAGACATCTAAAGTCTTTATTCCTGCTCAATCCATCATACCTCCTTCCGCAATACTTCCAAAGGCGGTTTTGCTAACACTTCCCGACTGTTCGCCATACCGATGAAAACGGTCAAGCCAGTAATCGCTAATAACAGCCACAAGGCTGGCCAGAAATCAGGCACAAAAGGTACTTGGAAACTGAATACCGCAAGCAGATAACTTGCTCCAAACGCCAGCCCAATCCCCGTCAATGCCGCCAATGCGCCTAGGGCGAAATATTCAAAAGCGTTAATCATCAGTATCTGTCGCCGACTCGCCCCGAGTGTACGCAGCAAGACCGATTCTTGTATCCGCTGATAACGGCTCAAGACCACCGAACTAATCAAAACCAACAAACCCGTCAGAATACTGAACATCGCCATAAAGCGAATCACAAAAGAGACTTTCCCTAGAATTTCCTCGACCGATTTCAATATCTGCGTGATGTCGATAGCGGAAACGTTTGGATATTTGGAAACGAGTTCTTTTTGGAACAGCGCGGATTCTTCTGTAGAGTTTACCCTAGAAATCAAGACATTGAACTGCGGCGCTTTTTCCAGTACACCCGACTGGAACACGACAAAGAAATTCGTTTGTATCCTACTGAAATCCACTTCCCGAACACTAGAAACCAAGGTCTCTATCAACCGTCCTTGCACATTAAAGGTCAGCGTATCGCCAGGGGCTACTTGCATAGCGTTCGCAATCCTATCCGACAAGGAAACATAGGGTAAATCTGGATCAGGATTATCTATTTCCGTATGCCATTCTCCCTTCGTGATTTTTTCGGTTTCAATCAATGTATCCCGATAAGTTACTCGATATTCTCGGTCATAGACCCAGCGACGACGCCCTTTAGTCAGCGTATCTTGCAGGAAGTCCGCCTTGGTCATGCCATTGATGCTGTGCAAGCGAATGGTCACGATAGGCACTTGTTGTATCACAGGTAAGTTTCTGGCTTTCGCCAAATCCACTACACCTTCTTTTTGGTTGGCTTGGATGCCGAATACAATCATATTGGGTTGATTGCCTGCACCAGATAAGGCAACCTGTCCTAGCAATAAATTTTGTATAAAAAATAAAGTTGCCACGAGCGCTGTACCCAAACCAATGGAGACCACCAAAATCAAAGTTTGATTATTTGGTCGATACAAATTGGCGATACTTTGCCGAGCGACGTAACTCCAGCTTACAGGGAAGAAACGGCGCACTGCCCACATCAATATTTTGGCGACAGCCGCCAAAATCAAGAAGCCTACTCCAACCGCTAGCGTAAAGAAGAAGGCCGCCGTCCAATTACCGATTTGCAACCATGCAAAGCCGATGACAAACAAGGCAATCAAGGCGATGACCACGATTCTCAACCAATCAACACCCTGCCCCGCCTCATCGAAAGAAGCCCGAAGCGTCCGCAAGGGAGAAATATTCCGTACCGCTATCAAAGGCAACATTCCGAACAGTAAGGAAACCGCAACACCTGTTACTACGCCTTGGAAAACCGAAGGCCAAGAGACTGCTTTAGAGACATCCTCCAAGGGTAAAAACTCATTCAAAACAATCGGCAATAACTGTTGCACCCCTATTCCCAACAAAGCTCCCAGAACCGCTCCAAGTAAGCCCAAGGCCAGTATCTGAATCAAATAAATCCCGAAGGCCTGTCGTCCGCTCACACCCAAACAGCGCAGCACCGCCACCGTCGAGATCTTATCTTTGATGTATATATTGACCGCACTCGCCACACCGATGCACCCCAGTAACAGCGCGATAAAAGCTACCAAATTCAAGAAGCTGTTCATGCTATCGAAGGCTTGACTGACGCTTTCTTGTCGAGAAGCCACTGTCTCGTAGCGGAGCGATGCCGACCGAAGGAAATCCCTGTTTTGGACGCCTAGTGTATCGGGATTGATGCTTTCATCTATACGGAGATAATAATTATATTCCACCCGACTGCCCCGCTGTACCAATTCCGTATCTTCTAGAAATTGGGACGGGATATAGACCACGGGCAATGCCGCCGAGGTCAAGCCCGAACGACCAGGCACGGCCTCTAATTGCCCTTCGATCTTGAAGGTCACTTCCCCTACTTTTATCGAATCTCCTACGCTTGCGTCAAACTGCACCATTAAGGCTTTGTCCACCAAAACCTTGGGCGATCCATCCAAGAAAGTTGCTTGTGCTTCGGTGGGCGTCGTCGTCAATTTTCCATAAAAAGGATATTGCCCCTTGACAGATGAAATTTGCGACAAGCGTGTACCGCCCCCTTTCGGGAAAAGCACCATCGAGGGAAAATCTGCCCTAGAAGCAGACTCCACACTCACCGAATCAATCCACTGTAGGATGCTATCACTAGCAGGGCTATTGCCGTTCAATGCCATATCTGCCCCTAGGAGCGTTTTGGCTTGCAGGTCTATGTCTTTTTTGAGGTTTTCACCAAAAGAATTAATCGCCACCAATGCGGCTATCCCCAATATGATAGAGGAGATAAACAAGAGCAGGCGGCCTCGATTGCGACGGCTATCCCGCCAGGCCATTTTTATCAACCAGTTCAAACCCGCCATTAGCCTACATTTTGTTTGTCTTCGATAATTTTTCCACCTTTTAGGCGAATGACCCGTTGCGTCTTCGCTGCCAAATCCAAATCATGCGTCACGAGCACGAGCGTGGTGTTGGCTTCACGGTTCATTTCAAATAGCAAATCTTCCACTTTTTGCCCTGTTTCTTCGTCCAAGTTGCCCGTTGGTTCATCCGCAAATAGGATTTCAGGACGATTTGAGAACGCCCTAGCAATAGATACTCGCTGCTGTTCTCCCCCTGACAATTGCGTCGGGTAATGGTTGATGCGATGTCCTAGGCCGACCTTTTCTAGGAGTTCTTTGGCTTTTTTGGAAGCACCTGATTCGCCTCGGAGTTCTAGGGGCACCATCACATTTTCCAATGCGGTCAAAGTAGGAATCAACTGAAAACTTTGAAAAACAAACCCGACGTGCTTATTACGTACCGCCGCACGCTCATCTTCGTTCAAATCATCCAATGCAATACCATTCAAAACGACGGAACCCGTGCTTGCCCTATCCAAGCCTGCACACAAGCCCAGCAAAGTGGTCTTTCCACTTCCAGAAGGGCCGACTATCGAGAAGGTATCGCCTTTATTAATCGTAAAATTGACATCTTGTAGCACGGTCAGTGCTTTATCACCGCTGTTGTAGGTCTTGCTCAGCGATTTTATTTCTAATATAGAAGACATATTGGGCTTTAAATTTTAACGAAAGTACTATAGTAAAAGAGAAAAGAAGACAGATGCGAGAATAGAGCAGACAGATTTTAGACCTTTAGCATTAGAATATCTATTAAAGTATAATGAATCCCACTTCTGACATCTCATTTCTCGCTTCTTCGTTGCGTTTTACGCAACTTCGACTACTAAAGAACAGCTCTTTCGGAAAAGCGTTCTTACTTATCGACAAAATGATTCTACTTGGGGATAAGTGCCGCAAATATCCTAGTTTTGTAGTACAAAATAATTTTATGCTTCGATTTGGCGCACAATTGGTTTCTATCGTCTTCCATCCGCTCTTGATGGTGACTTATATGTTGGTGCTTTTGCTTTTGGTCAATCCTTATTTGTTTGGCTACAACCACATCGCTAGCGGGGATTTGTTGATTATTCGGGTCTTTTTCTCTACCGTTGTGATTCCCGGGCTTGCCGTTCTGATGATGAAATTCCTAGGTTTGATACAAAGCCTAGAAATGCGTGAGCGTGAGGAGCGCATTGGGCCGCTTATCGTTACAGGGATGTTCTATATTTGGATGTTCTATAATTTTTATAAAAATCCGGAATTGCCTGAAGCGTTTACCATTTTCATGCTTGGCGCAACGCTGGGGCTTTTTGTGGCTTTTTTGATTAATTTATTTTTGAAAATAAGTCTTCACGCCGTTGGGATGGGTGGATTATTGGGTATGGTGGTGATTACGATGCTGCTATACAGTTACGATTCCTTCCCTCTATTGGATATGAATGTTCACATGGTGTCTTTATTTATGTCTGTCATTCTTGCCTGTGGCTTGGTTGGTACGGCTCGCCTTATCTTGGATGCCCACAAAGCGGTAGAATTGTATGCTGGTTATATCATTGGCTTTTCGATGCAGTTTATTGCTTTTGCGCTTTTGTTTGGTTGATTCGCCGCACTTACCCGCAACCTTAAGGTTACGGTACTTTGAGTTTTGTCATGTCGACCGCAGGGAGCCTGCCTGCTAGAGGGAAATATTCTCTAGATTATTGCCAATCTCTTGTGTTTATTACTGTATTCGGACATTAGTACGTTGTCCTTGAGAATATGTCTCCCTGTGGTCGACATGACAAAAGTGTTTAATCCCGCATTACACTAGAAACAACTTCACCAAAGCCAGAACAATAATCACGACCAGCATCCAGTAAGTGACAATATTAGCTTTGGGGTGATTAGAAGCAAAATTGGCAGTGACCCAACCGCCTAGACTTTGTCCTGCTGCTAGAGCAAGTCCAACCTGCCAAGCAATCAAGCCGCTCCAAGCAAAAACCGCCAGTACGATTATATTGTAGGAAGCAATAGAGAAGATTTTAAGTGCATTGGACTCTGCTAGTGGATAGCGAGCTAACAGAACAGAAGCTGCCAAGAAAATCACGCCCATTCCCATTTGGATAAAACCACCATAAAAGCCAATACACAGAAAAACAGGAACAATCAACCAAGGATTTTTGATGGCAGCTAGCTCTGGGTCTTTGAGCCAACGCTTAGGCTTGAGTAAAATAACGACCAATAAAATGACCATCAAGTATTTAAATACTTGCTTGAAACTATCGTTATCAATCGTCAGTGCGAGCCACAAACCAAACATCGCGCCAATGAACACGGAAACAATCAATAGCCAATTCTCTTTTATATCCAGTTTCCCGTTTTTATAAAAAACACCTATCGAAGTCGAAGCTTGGGAAATATTCCCGATTCGATTGGTGCCATTGGCGACATTGGGCGGCAGCCCCATCATCTCAATCATAATGGTCAAGGTAATCGCAGAACCATTTCCTGCCAAGGTATTGATGATACCTGCCAGAAAACCGCCGATGACCGCAATGACGTATAAGTACGTATCCATTCTATTCCTTGATGGACTGACACAATTCTACTAGGACGCCATTTGCAGATTTTGGATGCACGAAGCAGACTAATTTATTATCTGCGCCTCGTTTGGGTTTTTCATTCAGCAGACGGAAGCCTTGTTCCTTCAATCGCTCCATCTCCGCTTCAATGTCTTCCACATCAAAAGCAATATGATGGATTCCTTCCCCTCGCTTTTCGATGAACTTGGCAATGGCACTGTCTGGATTGGAAGCTTCTAGCAATTCAATCTTATTAGGCCCAACTTCAAAGAAAGAAGTCTTTACAGATTCTGACAAAACCTCTTCTATTTTATAATGTTTTACGCCCAGTAATTGCTCGAATAACTGATTGCTTTTTTCTAAGTCTTTGACAGCAATGCCTATGTGTTCAATTTTTCTCATAAGTCGTATAAGTCTTTCTAAAAACGAATTTCTATGAGGGTGAAATTACCCGTTTTTAAGAGAATAATAAGAAAATTATTGCAATCTTGCTTGGCAAGAAATCGTTTTTTCGATAGCGATTCCCTCTTGAAATAATATTAAATTTGGAGAATTAACTTTTATTCTAGTTTTTTGTTCTTAAATTTACGTGCTTTACTTAAAAATATTCTAAAAACTAAATGAGACAACTATCAGGTCAAGATGCGCTCTTCCTGCATTTGGAAAAAGGAAAAACACCAATGCATATTGGTGGTTTGTATTTTTTCGATTCCGAAACAGAAACTTTCAATCTGGAAAGTTTCAAACAATTTTTCAGGGAACGACTGCATCTGACACATATATTCCGTCAGCGATTATTGGAAGTTCCGATGGATATGGGGCATCCTTTTTGGGTAGATGACCCTGATTTTGATTTGGACAACCATATAAAGCATATTGACTTAGGAGGAAAAGCTAGCATGGCAGATTTGGCGGCCTTAGCAGGAGAAGTCCATAGTAAGAAAATGGACAGAAATAAACCTCTTTGGGAGAATACGTTCATCACTGGTTTTGATATTCCAGGCTATTCCAAAAATGCTTTTGCGATGATTGCCAATGTCCACCACGCTGCCATAGATGGTGGTTCAGGTGTTGAAATCATGGCATCTCTACTGAGTATGTCTGAAGAACCATTCAAGCCTAAACAACCTAAAGAACCTTGGTCACCTAAGCCTTTACCTTCTGCAATGGGACTGATTGCCAAGAGTTACGGAGGGAGCTTAGATTCGCCGAAGAAGTTCTTCAATTTCGTCAAAAATACAGCGGCAAAAGCCTTTGATGTCAAGGAAGAAATCGCCAAAAATCTAATCGAAGCACCAACAACGCCTTTTTCTGCACCGACAAGTCTTTTGAATGAGCCTATAAACGGTAAAAAAGTAATCGGAGCGGTTGATATTTCTTTGAAAGAAGTCAAAAAACTTAAAAACACCGTACCTGGCGCAACGGTCAATGACGTACTATTGGCAGTCTGCTCAGGTGGTATCCGTAAATATTTAGTGAAGCGGGGGCGTTTGCCCATGAAAGACTTGGTCGCTATGTGTCCAATTTCTGTTCGCCAACAAGGAGAGAAAGGCGAAATGGGGAATAAGGTTTCAGCGATGTTAGTCAAATTGGGAACAAGCGAATCTGACCCTATCGAGCGGATGAAAATCGTCAATCAAAACACCCGCAATTCTAAGACCTATTCCAAGGCAATGCCTGCCGACCAAATCATGGAGTTTGTTCCATCAGAGGTAGCAAGCATGGCTGGAAGGGTTTATTTGAAAATGGGCTTGTCAAAAATACATCGTCCATTCTTCAATCTAGTAATTACCAATGTCCCAGGCCCACCGATTCCATTATATATGAATCGTTTCAAAATGAAAGGGCTTTATGGCTTAGGTGCTACTTTGGATTGGATGGGGGTCATGATGGTGATTTTCAGTTATGCTGGAAATATTTCATTGACCATTACCGCAGACGAGGGTGTCGTTCCAGACATGCCCGTCTTTACCGAAAGTTTGAGAGAATCGTTGAGCGAACTACAAGACGCCGTTGCAACAATGGCACAAGGAGGACACTAATGAAAAACGACTGATTATGACTACTGAAATGAAATCGTCCTTATTTGGACAAGTAGCACCACCATCAAAATTTGACTTGGTCACCGAGCCTGGCAGGGCAATCATGGGATTAGGCTGGTACGCACTTTCAAATAAACGGATAGCAAAAGCCGTTCCCGATGGCGATGGACATCCTGTCTTGGTTTTACCTGGCTTTATGGCAAGTGATGGTTCCACTAAGCCACTTCGTTCTTTTTTAAACACTTGTGGTTATGATGCCCATGCTTGGGGGCTTGGGATTAACCTTGGTGAAACAGTCACCATAGACCGCATCATTCGCATTGTAGAAGATATTTATAAAGTCAAACAAGCAAAAGTAAGCATTGTCGGTTGGAGCCTAGGAGGCGTCTACGCAAGAGAGGTCGCAAGGGAGGCACCTGAATTGATACGGCAAGTCGTTACTTTAGGTAGTCCTTTTGGAGGTTTATTCGAGCCGAGTCATGCAAAATGGTTACATGAATTTCTACATGGTAGTGCCCACGAAGATGTACCCTATGATTTATTACAAAATGTATTGGTTCCGCCACCTGTACCGGTAACAGCCGTTTACTCCAAAGGAGATGGAATCGTTTCGTGGAAATATTGCATGGAAGTAGCCGAGTCTAATATCATCCAAAATGTACAAGTCACTGGAAGCCATATTGGCTTAGGACACAACCCTGCTTCTTTGTATTGCGTAGGTAATCGACTGGGGCAGGATATTAAAGACTGGAAACCTTTCAAACCTGAAGGATTGTGGAGTTTACTCTACCCAGAATGGTTTGATAAATAAATTAGTATGAAGCAAAACGCCCTCGAAATTAATTCGAGGGCGTTCTTGTATAGTAACGGCCAAATAATAACTTGTCGATTTCGTTTATGCTCTTTTGAATTTACTGTTCGTTATTTTTTTCAGCAATAGCTAGGCTATTCCTTCAAAAAATGCCTCCATTAAATCCAAAATTTCTATTCCCAAATCGTCAACTTATTTTTTGTCCGTTACATAAAGGCAATACCAATGCCTAGGATTTTATGAATTGTTTGGTTTGAATCCATCTCCCATCAATCGCCTGTAACATATACATGCCTTCTGATAAGTGGTTCACGTTGATTTGTACCTCATTTATCCCCCTAGTCACGTCTATCATTTCATTAACAACAATCTGACCTCTAAGGTCGAACACCTTTACTTGAATTTCTTTTTGCTTGTAAGCATCATATTTCAAAATAAATACATCCCCTCTTACAGGTACTGGATAAATACTCACCAATCCTCGTTTATTGAAACTAACCTCTCTTATCTCTGAAAACTCAATACTCCTATCTTTATCGACCTGCATTAATCGATAAAAATTTGCTCCTAGTTCAGGGGATTCATCCGTAAATGAATAATTTATCACACGAGAAGCGTTTCCTGCCGAAGCTACCTCTCCTATTGGTATAAAATCAATACCATTCGTTGAGCGTTGAATCTCGAAGTAATCCGAATTGCGCTCAGAAAGCGTTTGCCAGCTCAAATCAACAACTTCATTGTTTTTCACAGCTGTGAATCGGCTCAGTTCAACAGGAACGACACAAGAATTTCTTACTGTAAAAGGAATCGGAGTTCCGAACACACAGTCCGTGTAAGTAA
>JAHDBO010000384.1 GCA_020630355.1 Saprospiraceae bacterium | reverse complement strand
GCACTTTTCTGAGCATAAGTATCTCCTCCATTTCTTCCAAATCGGAATGTATTCTTTGCTTCAAACTCTTGGATATTAATTTGTCTACCTGCAATCGTCCCTACGGTATTTGGGTCGCCACCGAATGGAGAATTGCCATTCCCAAACATATCCATAAAAAGGAATGCGACCATACCTAGCGCCAACATTACAATCAAGAACCAACTGTTCCTTCTGATTTTACCAATTAAAGCCATCTTAATCTTTGCTTATAATTTTAAAAGATTTTAATAAAAAATCCTTTCTATAAAATGTAGTTTTTCTAGTTTTTGAAATAGTAACATTCCAAAATGAGTGCAAAGATACATTTTTTATATAATTGGTTTAATTTTGAATAAGGAATTATTCCTGTATACTGACTTTGACAGTAACTCTGACTTATGCTCTCACAGGAACTAGTCAGAGAGTCTTACTTATATTGAGAAATGCTCTGAATATTGTCATCCCTGTCGGTTTACAAAGCAAGCGAAATTTCAGTCTTCATTACTCGGTAATAGTAGGCTTGCCTACTCGATTTTTCATTTCCTAAATCCATCCAACCTTCTCCTCTTCAATTCCTCCCTTACAAGCCATACTTATCCAACAAATACACCAAACTAGCTATCGAAGCCACACCCAATTGTAGTTCTCGCTTGTTGACCACATCGGCTGCGTCGATGGGCGTGTGGTGATAATCAAAATACCGCTGAGAATCGGGACGGAAGCCAAACAACAAGCCCTTCTGCGGTTTCAAGCGGCTGATATCTGCGCCCGAACCGCCTTTTTCCAAGTAAAGTCCGTAAGGTTCGAGCAAAGGCAACCAAGCGATGACTTTTTTGAATTTTTCATTGAAGACGGACTCGTCCCCATCTGCGCTAAAGCCCCTAGGCGTGAACCCACCTGCATCCGACTCAATCGCCGCTGCATGAAACTCTCCTTTTTCATTAGAAATATCCCGATAAGCGATGGCTCCAGCTTGCCCGTTTTCCTCATTCATAAACATCACACAACGCAAGGTTCTTTTCGGACGGTAATTCATTTTTTTCAAAACATTCACTACATCTAGGGAATGGGCACAGCCTGCTCCATCATCGTGTGCGCCCGTGCCGACATCCCAAGAATCTAAGTGCCCTCCTACTAGGATAATCTCCTCTGGCTTTTCACTACCTTTTATCTCTCCTATCACATTATAAGAAAGCTTTTTAGGTAGGTTTTGGCAGGTCGTTCGTACATAGACTTCGACCTTAGAGGTCTTGATAAGCCGACTCAATAAATTGGCGTCTTTAGTGCTCACGGCAACTGCTGCAATGCCTTTCACTCCCTCTTCATAAACCGTCACACCAGTATGCGGAATATCATCCAAGCGGGTCGTCATGGAGCGAACCAATGCTGCAACTGCCCCATATTTTGCCGCTCTTGACGGCCCGTAGACCCGTTGGTCGACTGCTCCACCGTAGGCGTTGAAAGTCCTGATTTGTTTAGGGTCCATTGGTCGATTGTAGAATACAATCTTGCCTTTGATTTTACCTTGTTTCCCTAGGCTTTCTACCTCATCCAAGGTCTGTACTTCGATGACTTCTGCTCGAACGCCTTGTTCGCCCGTTCCCACAGAGTTCCCCAATGCCAAACCGCCTAAATCTACACTCCCCATCACAGAATTGACGATTCGTACCTCTTCTTTTTCTCCCCGCACCCAGTGCGGCACCATGCAAGGCTGCAAATAGACGGTATCCATGCCCATTTCCAACATGATTTGACGGGTATATTCAACGGCCGCCGCCGCTTGAGGAGAACCACTTAATCGCCCCCCAATTTTATTGGTCAAATACATCAACCAGTCGTAGCCTTGCCCTTCTGTTAAAGCTTTATCATAAACCGAACG
>JAHDBO010000039.1 GCA_020630355.1 Saprospiraceae bacterium | reverse complement strand
AATTCACCATTTAAAATTCAAAACTAGTTCTACCATTCAACACTACAACAATGAAAAAGATACTAACAACTACACTTGCTATATTATTCCTCGGATTGTTTACTACTGCAACGGCTCAAGACAATGCCAATCAAACTTGGAAAAAATTGTCCAAAGTCACCTTCCAGAAGAAATATGACGATTTGATGGGCTTTAAAGTTGATTTCCCTGTATTTGCGCCAAGCGTACAACAAATGGACGGGCAGGAAATCACCATAAAAGGATATATTATTCCTGTAGAAGGATATAAAAGTCATAAAGAATTTGTCTTCTCGGCATTTCCCTACAATATGTGCTTCTTCTGTGGTGGAGCAGGACCAGAAACCGTCATGGAAGTCGTAGCAAGCGAGCCAGTAAAATATACCGCAGAATCCGTCACCCTAAAAGGGACTCTAGAACTCAATGACAACGACATCAATCGCTTGATGTATGCTCTAAAAGACGCTCGACTAGTGGATTAGTCAATGTATTTGTCATCGTCAAAGTCAAGTTTCAATCACTATGATTACATTTTCAAAATTCGTTTTAGACAACGGATTAAAAGTCATCGTACACGAAGACCCAAGCACGCCAATGGTTGCATTCAACCTTTTGTATGATGTCGGTTCCAAATATGAAAATCCCGAAAAGACAGGTTTTGCCCATCTTTTTGAGCATTTGATGTTTGGTGGCTCTGAAAATGTGGAAGATTTTGATTCGGTACTGCAAATGGCAGGAGGCGAAAGCAATGCTTTTACCAATAATGACGTCACCAACTTTTACGACCTGGTGCCTGCCGAAAACTTAGAAACGGTTTTTTGGGTCGAATCTGACCGTATGGCAAATCTAAAGCTAAACCAAAAAGCCTTGGATGTACAGCGCAAAGTTGTGGTAGAAGAATTTAAGGAAACTTGCCTCAATGAGCCTTATGGGGATGCTTGGCATTTGTTGATGGAGATGGCGTATACCCAACATCCTTACCAATGGCCCACCATAGGTAAAATCCCCAGACACATTGAAGACGCCAACCTGAATGATGTCCAACACTTTTTCGAGGATTACTACAGACCTGACAATGCTATTATGGTCGTTGCTGGTAATGTACGTCTAGAACAAGTCAAGGAGCTTAGCGAAAAATGGTTTGGGCACATACCTGCAGGGCATCGTCCCAAACCAAAACTACAAACAGAACCACAGCAAAATACTTACAAGAAAAAAACAAAAGTGGCAGACGTCCCTACTCCATCTTTATTCATGGCATTCCATGCTCCTGCCAGAACAGAAGAAGCCTATTACGCTTCCGATTTATTGACAGATGTACTAGCAAATGGACGTTCCTCCCGCCTTTTCAGGAAACTAAAAAAAGAAAAACAACTCTTCATTGATATTGACGCCTATATCACGGGCAGCTTAGAACCGGGCATTCTAGTGGTGGAAGGCAAACCAGCAGAAGGGGTCTCCTTAGAAGATGCGGAAGCGGTTATTTGGGAAGAACTAGAAGCTTTGAAAGTTGAAAAAGTATCAGAAATAGAACTAGAAAAAATCAAAAACAAGGCAGAAAGCAGCCTTGAGTTTTCGGAATGTAACATTCTCAACAAGGCCATCAACTTGGCAATGTACGAACTCATCGAAGATGCCAATCTCATCAACCAGCAATCCGAGGCTTATCAAAAAGTCGATGCAGCGGCTATTCAGCAGCTAGCTCAACAGACATTTAATAGAGAAAACTGCTCTGTTCTATACTACATACCAGAAGTATAAATCAAGGTTTTCGTAATTAATCTCAAAAAGCATATCAATTATTTTCTACCCCAATCTTTTATCAATACTTTCGTTATTATCGATTGGTTTTGAAAAATAAAGATGGTTTTGGATTATACTTTCGTAAAATACTGGGCGGTCGCCATAAGTCTATTCATCTGTGCAAGCTGTCAAATAACACCTGTAAAGGACCCCAATATAGTGCTTGATGCCAACCCGATTGAAGAAGACCTTCCTTCAAATGAAGATAGTCTTGATAAAATAGTACCCGAAGGAAAGACCGACCAAGTAGTCCGCCCAAAAACAGACACGATAAAAAGCAATATGCCCAAGCAAGAAATTCAGGTAAGCAGAGATTTTTTAATGGGCAAATATCGATTGGCCAATCAAAAACTATTTTCTAAAATAGATAAAACATACGCCAATACTGCCAATCGCTACATGCATAAAGAAGCTTATGACGCCTTCAAAAAGATGTACGAAGCGGCAAAAAAAGAGGGCATCAAATTACAAATCGTTTCCGCTGCTCGCCCCTACCATCAGCAAAAAGCCATCTGGTCTGCCAAGTGGACAGGAAAGCGCAAAGTCGATGGTGAAAATTTGGCGAAAGCCATCCCTTCTATCAAAGAAAGAGCCCTGAAAATCTTAGAATACAGCTCTATGCCTGGCACCTCACGCCATCATTGGGGTACAGACATTGACATCAATAATCTCAACAATTCCTATTTTGAAAAAGGGAAAGGCAAACAAGAATACGATTGGCTCGTAGCCAATGCAGCAAACTTTGGATTCCACCAGCCTTACACCCAAAAAGGAGCAGCCCGACCAAATGGCTACGAAGAAGAAAAATGGCACTGGTCTTATTTGCCCTTAGCTCAACCTTATCTGAACCAATATCTACAAGAGATAACAATAGAAGATATTACCGCCCTAGATTTTGCTGGGGCGAAGTCCGCTGCCCCCATTCAAGTGATTGAACATTATGTATTAGGTATCGCTGAAAATTGTAAATAAGAGCGTGGATGATTTCTAAAATCTAGTTTCTAATAATCTAAGATCTAGTCAAAATGGCAGTAGCAAAATATAAATCATTAGGAGCAGTTCGAGCTGCTATACAGGCAGGAACGGAAACCTGTGCCTCCTTGGTCGCTTATTATTTAACCAAAATAGAAGCGACGAAGTCACTCAATGCTTATATAGAGGTATTTGAGGAAGAAGCCTTAGCAAAAGCCAAAACACTAGACGAAAAATACAAAGAGCAGCCTGATGCAATGGGTCGTTTATTTGGGATGGTTATCTCCATCAAGGATGTCCTTTGCTACGAAGGACATCGGGTCACGGCTGCTTCTAAGATATTGGAGGGCTTTGAATCCTTGTTTACCGCAACAGCAATCGAACGCTTGCTCGAAGAAGATGCGATTATCATTGGTCGGGTCAATTGCGACCAGTTCGCTATGGGCTCTACGAATGGCAACTCCGTTTATGGGCAAACATTCAACCCCATTGACCAAGAACGAATCCCGGGCGGCTCTTCTGGCGCCTCTGCGGTTGCGGTCCGTGCAGATACTTGCTTGGCTTCACTAGGGACGGATACAGGTGGCTCAGTACGACAACCTGCTGCGTTCTGTGATGTCGTTGGCTTCAAGCCCACTTATGGGCGTGTTTCTCGTTATGGACTTTTAGCTTATGCCTCTTCTTTCGACCAGATTGGCACCTTGACACATTCCATTGAGGATGCCGCCCTTTTGATGGAAATCATGGCAGGTGAAGATGCCAATGATGCCACCTCTAGCAGTCAAGCAGTTCCTAGTTATAGTCAAGATTTATCTTTCGATAAAAAGGTACGCATTGCTTACTTTGGCAATGCCTTGAACAGCGAGGGAATCGACCCAGAAATAAAAGCACAAACGGAACAAGTTATTGAACAACTACAAGGACAAGGGCATAGTGTCGAAGCCGTTTCTTTTGACCTTTTAGACTATATCATCCCTGCTTATTATGTTTTGACGACCGCAGAGGCCTCTTCCAACCTATCTCGCTACGATGGTGTTCGGTTCGGGCATCGTAGCGTGGAAGTCAATAGCCTCGAAGAGGTCTATCTCAAATCAAGAACGGAAGGTTTTAGCGAAGAGGTCAAAAGACGCATCATGCTGGGGACTTTTGTACTAAGTTCGGGTTATTACGATGCCTACTATACAAAAGCTCAAAAAACCAGAAGATTGATCCAAGAGCGTACTTTTGAGATACTAAATAACTATGATTTCATCTTAATGCCAGCCTCTCCCGTGCCGCCTTGGAAAGCTGGAGAAAAGATGGATGACCCTGTCTCGATGTACTTAGCAGATATTTTTACGGTGCAAGCCAATATGGCGGGTATTCCTGCCGTTTCATTACCGTTGGCTCATCACCAAAATGGTCTGCCTATTGGTATCCAATTCATGGCAAAGCCTTTTGATGAAGCTGAGTTATTGGCATTTTCTAAATACTTGTTGGATTTTTTTAATACAAAATCAAGCGTTTAACGTTTGATGGAATGTTTTTTGTGAAATTAAATTATAAAAATTAAAATGCATCTAAGCCGCCCCCTATTCAATTACATCACGACCCTATTTCTATTTTTTTTAAGCTCTAACTTGATTGCTCAAGGGAATTATGTGGCCTATACTTCCTCTATTATTCCAACTTTTACGGACGCAGAGATTCGTCAGCGTCTGAATACCATAGACAATCGAGTGATTCAACCTCGATTTACGCCTATTGTCCGCTCTTATATCAATACTTACACCGTCCGAAAACGAGATAAGGCAGAATATATCCTAGGACGCATCCCGATGTATTTTCCTTTATTTGAGAAATATTTGAAAGAAAACAACCTTCCGACCGATTTAAAATATCTAGCCATCGTGGAATCCGCACTCAATCCAGAGGCATTGAGCCGCTCTGGTGCAGGGGGACTTTGGCAATTTATGCCTGGTACTGGCAAAGAAATGGGTTTGAAAATCAATAGAACCGTAGACGAAAGAAGCGACCCACACAAAGCTACTTTGGCGGCTTGTAAATACTTGCAACAGCTCTACGACCGTTATCACGACTGGGAATTGGCACTCGCAGCCTATAATTCGGGGCCGGGGAAAGTCAATCGTGCCATCAAGCGTTCTAGAAGTCGTAACTTTTGGAAATTGAAACGTTTTCTGCCTCGGGAGACCAGAAACTATGTGCCTGCCTTTATTGCAGCCTGTTACTTGGTGCAGCATTATGACAAACACAATCTCACTGCCATACAAATGCCTAGGGATATGGTACTCACAGAGACTACGAAAGTCTACGACCGTGTCACTTTTTCCGAAATCAACTCCATCACAGGCACTCCAATGCATGTTTTAGAAACACTCAACCCTTCCTACAAAAGAGGGATTATCAAGGGCAGCTATACAGGAGATTACCTGACGCTTCCTTATGATAGAATCGGTACTTTTTTACAATATTATAGAAATGCGGATAACCCAACCAGTAATTTTTCTTCCAAATATGATGGAGGTATTAAGACGATTGTGGTTGAAAACACACCGAATCAAAGCCTAAGGCATACTATCCAACCAAGGGAAACGCTCTATGGAATTGCCAGAAAACACAACTGCAGTGTTGCTGAATTACGTCGATGGAATCAATTGCAAAGCGACCGGCTCCTAGTCGGCAGTGCCTTGCTCATTCAAAAATCCAATCCACGTATCAAGCTAAAGCCTAGTAGGAAACCATATATTCCATTCCAAAAACTACCACTTCACCCCATAAGGTTAGTGGATAAATTTGATGCAAAGAAAAAGCCAATCAAACAAAAAAATGCTTCTTCTGAATTTTCTAGCCACACCCTCAAACGGGGGGAGACTCTACTAGAAGTAGCAGGGCAATACGGTGTATCTCTATCTGAATTGCTGTCGCAAAACGAGGGCTTAGAATTACACAAAATAAAAGCTGGACAAGTTATTTTATTAAAAAAATAACCCTGTAAAGGGCGCTTGAAAAAACTATACATCAATTCATAAATCCATCATAACACCTCCACCAAAAATAGACTTTTCTGCATCATAAAGGGTAAGGAGCGAATTCATTCCTATTTAATTATCAAACGTTCCTTATCTTTGAAAAAGACACATAAAGATGTATATGAAAGTCAAAAAAAACAGTTTGCCAATCCAATGGCTATTTATCCTAGGGTTTGCCTATATATTTACAAGCTGCGCCAATGATGCTATCCCTAGTCTCGAACGTCAAAGTCAGGCTATCGGTATGCTTAATCAGGCAACAATCGTGGCGGACAAAGATATATGGGAAGGTGCTCCAGGGGATTCCCTCCGAAGCTATATGGAGGCCCCATTCCCTATAATGCCACAGCCAGAGCCTATTTTCAACATCCAGCATTTCTCTGGTGAGCAAGTGCTAGAAGACCCCAATAGGAAGCATTTGAGGACGCTTATCTTCTTAGCAGATTTGTCTGATACGGACTCGCCTACTACGGGTATCGTAAGAAATGGAATAGGAGATGAAAACGTTTTGCGAGCAAAAGAAGAAAGCAGCTTCGGTTCGATTGCTATCCGAGACAAGTGGGCGCGTGGTCAACTGATTATTTATGTTTTTGGACATGGAGAAGAAAAGCTAGCCAATAGTTTCGTCAAGCACTATCCCGCTATCGCCAAACGTATCCGTGATATTGATGCGAAGATGTTGTATTCTCAAACTTACTTAAAAGGAGAATCGAAGCGACATCAGGAACTATTGGAAGGTAAATTCAATATGAGTATGATTGTTCCTGCGGATTATATTGTGGCCCATGACGAATCGGATGTTATCTGGATGCGTAAAGAAACCCGTAACTTGAGTAGCAATATTTTGATACACAAAATCCCTTATACCGATAAAGAACAACTTTCGGAGGAAGGTCTAAAATCTATAAGAGACGCTTTGGGGAAAAAATACGTAACCACGATAGTAGAAAACTCTTATATGCGCGTCAATGATGTGGATCTGCCAACTTGGTACAAGAATAAAACGGTTGGCGACAACTTTGCGATAGAAGCGCGTGGTATTTGGGAAATCAAAGGCGACTTCATGGGTGGTCCTTTCATTTCTTACTTGATTCACAATGCCGATAAAAATGAATTGGTTTTTGTAGATGGCTTTATTCATGCACCTAGCAAACCCAAGCGCAACTTCATGAATCATCTAGAACTTATTTTTTCGTCTATAAAATTTATTTAGTAAGTGCTAGGACATAAAAAACACCTGAAACTACCCTAAAATGGGTGTTTCCCAATCACTGATTGGAGTCTTCTATATTCTGATTTGCATATCCAATACCTGAACAGTATCTTTAATAAAAGGTACTATTATTCTACTATGGTTTTCAAAATCAAACCCCGACTAAACCTTAAAACAATGTCCGACGAGGCATTGGTAGATGCTTACTGCAAAAATGGAAACGAAAACTGTGTTGGAGAGTTGTTTGAACGCTACAAAAAACGAGTAGCGGGTGTTTGTATGAAATACCTGAAAAACAAGGAAGAAAGCGAAGACCTCACTATGCAGATATTCCAGCGGCTTCTACAAAAACTACCCGATTACAATATCAATTCCTTCCAACCTTGGCTCTATAGAATCACTACGAACGAATGTCTTAGTTTACTTAAAAAGCATAGTAGAACAGGTGATTTGTATCAAAATTGGGTCAATGATGAAAAAAAGTCTGAAGAATTTATGGAAAATGACGGATTAATTCGTCTTACTAGTGAGTTGGAAGCTAAACAGCGTTCGGCCATCATTCAAGAATCACTAGAAAAACTTAAAGAACACCAGCGTATTTGTGTAGAAGCTTTCTATTTGAAAGAAATGTCCTACAGGCAAATTGCAGACAAATACGAGTATCCAATTTCTAAAGTCAAAAGCTATATTCAAAACGGCAAAAGAAGTTTGATAAAAGAGCTTAGTACCAAAGTTATCCTAAAGGAATGAAAAATCACAAGACGAAAGGGTCATCATTTTCCAAAACATCTATAGAATCTTATTTGAAAGGAAAATCAGATAAGGAAACTACTCGTGCTATCGAAGAAGAAATGAATAATTCTTTATTTTTTTCGGATGCCATGGATGGCTTTTCAGAAGCCCCAGAATTTTTAGATAGAGTTGACAAACTTTCTTTTGATTCTATCCGTACCCAAAAAAAACCTTCCAAAACATATAGCCTTTACCGAATTGCCGCTGCCGCTGCGGTCTTGTTATTGCCATTGGTAGCGATTCTATGGTGGCCTAGTCAAAATACTGACGATAATTTATTTGCTCACAATTTTTCGAGTTTCCCTACAGACAAGTACGAGACAACAAGAAGTGAAGAGACCAGTGCCAAGGTCTTAACAAAAGAGATGACCGCTTATAAAGCCTATGCGGAGAAAGATTACACCACGGCTATTCAAGCTTTTAAAAACTATATAGCACTGATTCCTGAAGATGCCGAAGCAACTTTTTACTTGGGTTTAGCTCAATTAGAAACTGGTCAAGCCGAAAATGCCATCAATAATCTTGAGACCGCTCGAATCAACTCAGATAGATTTTACGAAGATGCAACTTGGTATCTTGCACTGGCACATATTAAGTTGAATCAACGAGATGACGCCAGATTAGTACTACAAGATTTAATCAAAAATGAGCAAGGACATTATTTTGCGAAAGCTAAAAAACTACTAGAGGACTTACAATAGATTTCTTTTCTCTATTTTCGGGCACGATACAAACTCATCTCTAATTCGGGAGTTTATAATCTAAACTGCAAATCATGCTCGACTCAATCAAAGAACAGTTACGCCTACTCCTTATCGAAAAGAAAGTAGATTTCGAGCAGTACAAACAACAAATCCAATCCCTTCCGATTTCCAAAAGAAGAGAAAAAGGGGTCTGCTGGTATCCAATACAAGTTATCCGCTCAGGCTTCACTTATGGTGATAGGGCTTTCGTTGTTATAGAACGGGGAACGGACACCGACCAACCCCACAAATTCCGCTCTGGAATGCCGGTGAATGTTTTTTCGGAGGAACAAAACGAAATAGCTGGTGTCATCAACTTCGTGACCAAGAAGCGGATGAAAATCGTTTTTAATGGCAGTCAAGTCCCTAGATGGTTGGACAAAGGAAAAGTTGGTATCGATCTGCTTTTTGATGAACGCACCTATCTAGAAATGGAAAAAGCACTCAAAAAAGTGCTAGAGGCAAAAGGTAATCGCTTGGCAGAATTAAGAGATATTATCCTAGGGCAGCGTGCGCCGCAATTCAAAAAAGATGTCCATGCCATAGAAATCCCTAATCTGAACCGTTCTCAAAACAAAGCCATACAGCAGGTACTAGCCGCCTACGAAATAGCCATTATCCATGGCCCTCCTGGCACAGGAAAAACGACAACGCTCGTACAAGCCGTCAAACTACTCTCTCAATTTGAAAATCATATCCTGGTTACTGCACCAAGTAATGCAGCCGTGGATTTATTAGCTGAGCGACTGCAAGCTGTCGGTGTTCCTGTGACTAGAATCGGAAATATCTCTAGGGTGGATGAAAGTTTGATTGATTTGACCCTTGATGGGAAATTATCACAACATCCCGAAGCAAAGACCATCAAAAAAGTCAAAATACAGGCTGCTGAAGCACAGCGTCAAGGACAGAAACTAAAACAGAAAAGAGGGAAAACAGAGTTCTGGAAATACTTCAAAGAAGCTTCTGAGCTAAAATCTTGGGCGCATCAGTTAGAAGAGCGACTGATTGATCAAATTCTGGCCAACTCAAAAGTTATCGCCTGCACTTTGGTCAATACGGTACATCCTGTGCTTGACAAACTAAAATTTCAGACCGTTGTCATTGATGAGGCAGGACAGGCACTAGAACCAGCAACTTGGATTCCTATCACGAGGGCTTCGAAGGTTATCCTAGCAGGCGACCCCTTTCAGTTGCCTCCAACTATTAAATCTAGAGAAGCGCAAAAAGCAGGCTTTGACCGCACGATATTGGAGAAAATGATTGAACGTTTGACGGAAGTCAGCCTCCTAAATGTACAGTATCGGATGAACCATAAAATTATGGGCTTTTCCAATCAGCAGTTTTATGACAAGCAACTTCTAGCCGATGAAAGTGTCAATGATTGGCTACTTGATATAGCAGATAATGCCCCAATCACCTTTATTGATACCGCTGGATGTAGTTTTGACGAAAAGGTCAACGCTAAGAGTAAAAGCCGCTACAATCCTGATGAGTTTAATATTTTAAGAGAGCATTTTTACCAATTGATGCAAGCTTTTTCAGTGGAAGATTTTCCTAGCATTGGCATTATTTCGCCTTATCGAGAGCAGGCACTTTACATACAAGAACAATTTGAAGAAGATGCTCAGTTAAGTCTTTATTTAGAATATTTGAGCATTGACACGATTGACGCGTTCCAAGGGCAAGAAAGAGATATTATCTATATTTCTCTAGTACGCTCCAACGAAAAAATGGAAATTGGTTTTCTTAGTGATTACCGTAGAATGAATGTGGCAATGACCCGTGCTAAGAAAAAACTTATCGTTATCGGTGATAGTGCCACCATCGCTAACGATAAATTCTACAATGCTTTTATTGACTATGTCAGCGAAGAAGGATTGTATCAATCTGCTTGGGATTATATGTATTAGTCTCTAGGAAGTGCAAGTTGTATGGACGAAGAATAAATCAAAACCCCTTATTCTACTGATAACCAAAGTGCTTGAGTGTCCGCTCATCATCTCGCCAATTGTCTCGTACTTTTACAAAAAGCTCTAAGAAGACCTTTTTTTCTAAGAATGTTTCTATGTCCTTACGGGACTCAATCCCCAATCGCTTGATTGCGATTCCTTGTTTTCCAATCAAAATCCCTTTTTGTGTCTTGCGCATCACAATGATATTCGCTCGGATGCGTACTAGGTCTTTGGCTTCGTCCACTTTAAATTCTTCTACGATTACCTCGCTAGAATACGGGATTTCTTGCTTGTACAGGAGTAGTATCTTCTCACGAATAATTTCGCTGACAAAGAATTTTTCTGGGCGGTCTGTCAATTGGTCTTTTGGATAGTAGGGTGCTCCTTCTGGAAGATAATTCAATATTTGCTCAAAAAGTCTATCCGTATTTATTTTCTTCAGCGCAGAAATTGGGATAATTTCTTTAAAAGGCAAGCGGTCTTTCCAGCTTTGGATAAACTGTAATAAAGTCGCATCATCGCAAGTATCAATTTTGTTGATAAGCAAAAAAACAGGTGCTTTGGTTTTTCTCAAACGCATCAGAACAGGACTATCTTCTGGATATTCCTCCCCTATTTCGAGGACAAACATCATCACATCGGCGTCATCAAAACTCTCATGTACGAAGCTGTTCATGACCTCCTGCATCTTGTAGTTTGGGTCACTGATAACACCTGGTGTATCCGAAAAAACAACCTGATAATCTTCTTCGTTGACGATACCGATAATACGATGCCGTGTCGTTTGCGGCTTCGCTGTGATGATAGACATCCGTTCGCCCACCAAGGCGTTCATAAGGGTAGATTTCCCCACATTGGGTCGTCCTATGATATTTACAAACCCTGATTTATGTGCCGCCATGCGCTTTTTTTCTATTCTTTTATACATAAGGCTTTCGCCAAAAAACCATATCAAAATCTTGAAAAACCTAGTACCTTAGTCGCTTTACCCCACCATGAATAATAGCCTCCAAAGCTTTATAAATATTCTTGGGCCTCTGTTTTTGCCAATTCAAGCCATTAAATTCTTCCCCAAAATTAACATAAAATTGGAGCTGTGCCTCTTTCATTTCGTCTTCTACATGATTTTGGGTATTGACAAAGGTAATCCAGCCGCCTTCCTCTACGATATCTTCATACCATTCCTCATAGTAGTCATTGTCTTCTCCATGATAATTCAAAACGTTCTCACAGATGATAACATACTTCGTAATCCCATGTGGTATCAATAAATCTACCACATCTCGCTTCAAAAACATCACATCATTGGTCAGTAAATCGTTCCACTCCCCTATCATCTCAAAGATGCAAAAGCCCGCCTCATAATCAACAAACAAAAGCTTGGTATACAAGGTCGGTGAACCAAAATAATCCCATTGGGGATGGATGAAATAATTGTAAATTTTCTGTGTAAACTGAAATTCATTGTACTGCCGTCCATAAAAAGGCGTGCGTTCATCATCAGCCGCTACATAGCGTTCTCGCCAATGATAATAGGGTTCTATATCGTGCATTAAACCTAGTTTCGGGTTTCGGGTTTCGGGTTTCGGGTAAAATTTTATTTCAAGGAAAAAATT
>JAHDBO010000038.1 GCA_020630355.1 Saprospiraceae bacterium | reverse complement strand
CTTGTCGGACACTTTTGAAGTGTCCGACAAATAGGAGCTAATCTAAATTTAGTTAGTATTTTTTCCTCGTTTCAAGCCTTGCATAAATAATTCTGCATCCGACATTTTGCTCGTATCTATTGTTTTGGAGGAGGAATTTTCAGAAGATTGTCTAAGGGCTTTATTTTTAAAAATTGTCTTTTCTTCTTTTTCCAGCTCCACATTATCACTCATTTTATCAGAAGATGCCTTTTTCAAGCGTTCTTGTTTTTCCTCATAAGTTTCGGCTTTCCATGCTTTTTCTAAGCGTGCCATTCTCCCCGTTTCGCTTTCAAAATGGTAGGATACGACCATATCCGAGGAACTCGTCAACACTTTCACCAGTGTAAGGTGATTTTCATCAATATTATAAACCGCATAAGCACCCTCTAGTACTTCTCGCCCATTGCCTCTTAACTGAGTTCTTTCAGGCATGATTTTAAGCATATTTTTCCCTTCTACCTCCCATCTGCCTTTGGTATTTCCTTGGACAAAAGTACCATCTGCCTTCAGGAACAAACGAGGCATTCCTTGTTTGGAAGTGTATCCTTCTCTGTCCACAAAAAACCTGTCATAACAATTCCAGACTTCTTGGGTCAATTGCTTCTGTACAGCAGAGGTGATTTCCATTGCTGCCGCATCTGCTTTCTGGAAAGGAGCAATGCGTTGTGCGAAAGCACTCCCCATAAAAAAGCCCATCAACATTAATAAAAGCCCATTTTTCATTTTCATTTTCATTTTCATTTTTAAGGTAAAGCAATCACTTCTTCTCTATATACCTTGCCGTCTTTTCCTTTGATTTGCAATTTGGCTTCTACTGGTTTTTTCGACCAATCAAACTCCATCAAACCAAAGTTCAACGCCACCACTTTCTCTCCTATCCGATAACGGTTAGGTTCTTCTCGCATGTCCTTCCAAGTATGGGTCAAGCCGCTTGCTGTAAACTCATACAACTCCTTTGATGGCAAATCAATTTTAGAAAATTCTGACATGTGCCTATCACCGCTCAATAAAATAATCCCTTTCGCTGGACTTTGGTCAATCAATTTCAATATCGCTCGTCTGGATTTTGGGTGATTTGCCCATTTTTCAAAAGGATGTTCCGTAGGTATCACCTGCGTACCGTTTGCGATGATGTTTACAGAAGCCTTGCTATTATCCAATTCTTCCTTCAACCATTTCCACTGCGCCATTCCCAATATATCCCCTGTTTCATTGGGCACATATTGCTTGTTGACCTTCTCACAAGGGTCTTTAAACCATCTACTATCCAATAAGATGATTTTTACCTGCTGAGGGGCGTGTCCGATAGTATAGGAACTGTAAGCACCCGGTCTTTTTCTTTGTTTGGCATCTTTTCTGACCCCTAGAAAATCGAGCATCAGCTGTTTGTTCTGTTCTTTTTTCTTGAATCTCTTATCTCCATCGTTCCTACCATAATCATGGTCATCCCAAGTCCCAATGACAGGGCATTTGGTCGTCAGCATTTTATATCCAGGTCGGGCGAGTTGTTTATCATACTTCGCTTTCATCACCGATGCCTGCTCCGAATCACCATAGATATTATCTCCCAACCAAATCCATAAGTCAGGACGGCTTTTGATAATCGGGCCCCAAAGCGGTTGGGGTTTGTCCTGCCTATTGCAAGAACCAAAAGCGATTCGTTGAAGCGGTTTGGATTGGTCAAGCACGGCAACTGTTTCCCCTTTGGCGACCAACTGAGGGCGGTAATCGTAAGAATCTACCTCGGCAGCGACGACGACTGTTCTAGGCACTGGCTGATTACAAGCCCAAAAACTCAGTAAAACAAGATATATCCAATAATATTTCATCCCTTCTTTTTTATAAAAATACACTGTTTGAAACGGTATTTAATGGGCTTTAAACATTGATTAACTGACGTTAAAATCTTTAACCAAGCATTATTTTAACATTTAAGAACCTCTTTTTCAAATTATTATAAAAAAGCCTTAACCAGACTTAAAAACGATAACGATGCTTGGTACAACAATTGAATCTATACAATCAGTTATAAGGGTACAAATGTACATCATGAATGTACTAATAAAAATACAGGTTATAAAGATAATCGCTTCTTTCGCAAAATGACAAGTGCTGTTATTATCAAAACCTCAAATAAGGAATATGGAAAGCCATCATCCTTGCGCTCGGAGCGCTTTGTACAAATAAAAACGGTGTAATGTGTGAAAAAAATATTAACACTGTTAAAGGAATGTAAAGTTTTGTGCTTTCCGAAGCTCATTTTAGTCTTAATAATAGAAACGAGCGACAAACGCTTCGATAAAGCGAAACGCTCAAAGAAATATTTAAGGTGTTCTCATAGTGTGAGCTGCCCTAGTTCAAAAGAGAGTCGGGGCAGTTTTTTAAAAGCTAACAACGCTAGATAATCTAGCTCAAAAATATTAAGGTGTTCTCATAGTGTGTGGACTGTCCCGTCCAAAAGAGGGTGGGACAGTTTCTTTAAAACTTGAGTGAAACCTACAAGAATTAAGGTGTTCTCATAGTGTGTGGGCTGCCCTACCCAAAAGAGGGTTGGGGCAGTTTCTTTAAAACACAGAACAAAACCTACAAGAATTTAAGGTGTTCTCATAGTGTGTGAATGCCCCCTCCCGAAAAGTTGGTGAGGGGGCATTTTTTTATTTTGGGAAAAGGTTATTCTAATTTTAGAAGCCTTAACATCCCACGGTGTTTCCCTGAAAGAATCCGCACGATATAGACGCCCGACGACTCGCGTTCCAATTGGTTAAGCTCGATTGTATTCGTTCCTAGGTTAATTCCAATCTTAGCAATTGTACCAAGCTGTTGCCCGTTCACATTAAAAATAGCCACTTGCCCTTCTGTATTTTCATCCGATTGGAATTGGATGATGGTGTTTTTTTGGAAAGGATTTGGAAAGGCATTTAATGTTAACGTGTATTTTTCTATTTCAAACAAACTTGTGTTGCAATCCGTCGTGAATGTGTTGATACCAGTATAATCTGAGACACCCACATTACAAATTGTTTGCACTTGATATTCATATTCCGTACAGGCTGTTAGACCTGTGAAATTGTAGGTCGTTCCATTGCCAGCATCGCCTATCCATTCCGTTGTCCCTAGTGGTCGGTATTGGATTTCAAAGCCGATAGCCGCTCCGCTGGCCGTCCAGTTAAGTACGGCTGAAGTGTTCATAATATTAGTTACAGCCAGATTAGATGGTTCAAAACAAGGCTCCTCTGTTGGCTCACCGATAGTAATACAATAGTCCTCTACCTCTCCAAAATCGAAACTTTCACAAGGCTCTGGTATTTCATCGAATTTCATGGCGATTCTCATCCTCGTTTCTCCATCCAAAGCCGTTGCGGGTATGCTGATAGTACCCTCTACGGCAGAGGTCACATTCCCCTCGTCAAATACCAACTCAACACCTGAAAATACTCCATCTTGGTCGAAGTCAATCCATATTCTAAAAAACTCATCAAAAGCACCGTCTTCAAAACCAGGCACAAGCCGAACAGGATAACTCATACCTTGTTCCAATGTAGTTGTCGGTCCTTCAAAATAACTGTAGCCTCCATTATTTCCAGAACCATTGACCATATCGTTCACATAAATAGAATCTATCCACTCGAATTCAGAATCTTCCGACAACGAATTGCAATAAGGTAAATCAAGGCAGGTTCCGCAATCTTTTGTTGAGATGTTTAAAACCTGAGAAACAGCCCCTGCCGCTCCATCGCAAAAAGCAGTCACCCTGAATTGGTGGGGCGTACATGGTGTCAGTTCGTTAATTGTGATTGAATTGGAGTTTGTTGTAGTAGCCACCCAATCTGATAAATTATCATTAATATACTCTACCAAAAATTCATCTACTTGGTCGAGTGCATCCCAAGTCAAACTCACACTACTCCCACTTACTTCTTCTGCCTCAAAGAAGACGGGTGCAATACAAGCATCTGTATCGACAATATCCACACAGTAATCTTCTACTTCTCCAAAGTCATACGTACCACAAGGTTCGTTTAGTGCAGAGCTGAATTTCATAACCACTCTCATCCTGGTCGAACCAAGCACAGCATCCGTAGGAACGGTAACCACTCCAGACACTGTGGTTGTTGTTCGTTCAGAAATAAATGCTTTTTCAAAATCATCCTCGAAATCACCATCTTGATTAAAATCAAACCACACCTCAAAAATTTGCTGCGTCTGTATCGTGGAAAACGAAGGTGTCAATGAAAGTGGATATTCCGTTCCTATAGTCAGAGCAGTCGAAGCACTTGTCAAATCTTCATATCCACCTGATGCTCCTGTGCTTGAATTTAAGTCCGCTATGGTTACATTTGAAATAAACTCAAAACTATCATCATTGGCTTTTGCCGGACAATAAGTTGCATCGACACAAGCACCACATCCCTTAGTGCGGACGGTAATAATTTGTGAATCATCCGAATTATCTAATGGGCAGTAAGTTTTCAATCGAATTGCATAAAAAGTACACGGTGATAATCCTTCTAGGACTTGCATTGTCCCGTTGACATTGATACTGTCCCAATCAGTTGCTTCCATCGTTTTGAAAGACAGTTCAAAAGAATCCGCTAGAGCTACATTGTTCCATTCTACACTGATGATAGATTCGGATATGGCTTCCGCCAAAATACCTGACGGAGGGTCGCAACAGCCTTCCGATTCAAACACGAAACTGGAAGAATAATCTGTCAATGCTCCATTACAAATCGCCTGTACTTGAAACTCATAGTCCGTACACTGCATTGGGTTTGCAATTTCGTATCGATTGGTATCTAGTAACGAAACTTCTGTCCATGTCGCTTCTCCGACTACTCTATACCTCAAATTAAAAGTATCTGAGGCCGTACCTGAATTCCAAGATAAGATAGCGGCATCCAATGTCAAATCTGTTGTAGTCAAGCTAAAGGGAATATAGCAGCCCTCGCTATCACATTCGCTGGCCAAGAGGTCTAGGGAGTTTTTAATATTCAACCGTCCTTCTGTCACCGTCAGGCCAACGAGGCTATTGTTAGGGTCGACCCCTCCCATAATGTACTGCTTTGCCAGCTCCGCACCTCTTCTAGGGTCACCTTTCGCTAGGGCAATAAAACCAGGGCAAGGGTGCGAGTAAAGCAAGGCAACTGCACCTGTGACATGAGGCGTTGCCCCAGAAGTTCCCCCAAAAGGACCATATCCATCGTTAACTTGAGGCGTATAAGTATCTCTCCCAAAAGCCCCTAAATCAATAGAATTCACACCAAAACCAGCCCCACCTACTTTTGTATCTGTTCTATCCATATTGGTCACCGCTATCAGATAATCACTAGGGCAAGCCGTTGGCAAATCTCCATCCACATCTACATTAATGGAAGCATTGGCGGTAGCACCACAGCTGATGATACCGTGTGTTCCCAGCGTATCATACATAGCGCACCATAAAGGAGCATCAGCAGCTTGCCCGTTATCAATCCCCCAGGAAGCATTGGTACTCACCACAAAAGCACCTTCAGCACCTCCAGAGGCATTGTACATCTTACGTAGACCAAGCGGATAATCATAACTCATCAAGACTTCTGCCTCATCGCCACTTCCTCCAACGACAATCATCAATTTGACATCCCAATTGACACCGGCGACCCCTACGCCGTTATTGCCTTTCGCCCCGACGATTCCCGCTACGGGCGTACCATGTCCACCACCGACGCCACCATCCGTTATATCA
This sequence comes from Saprospiraceae bacterium, assembly GCA_020630355.1. Lineage (GTDB taxonomy): Bacteria > Bacteroidota > Bacteroidia > Chitinophagales > Saprospiraceae > JAHDBJ01. The sequence goes on along the minus strand of JAHDBO010000038.1, from coordinate 6,454 downwards.
TCATTCCCGCTGAAAGAGTTCCACCCTCGATAATCGTCTATAAAGCCATTTCCATCATCATCAATACCGTTATTCGGAATTTCACCATGATTCACCCAAAGGTTTTCCGCCATATCTTCGTGATTGACGTCTACACCATCATCTATCACACAGACTACGATGGTATCCCCTAGGGCAGTCAAACCGCCTGTCGTAATATCCCAAGCTTCATCGGCATCTATATCCGCATCTAAAATACCCCCACTGCTACCATCATTAATATACTGCCATTGGTTACTGAACAGGGGGTCGTTGGGAACCGCCCGGTTTTTGACCAAGTGATTGAACTGTGCTTCAATGACTAATTTTGAACTTTTCAATTCGTTTAGAAAACGGTTTTCATGGATTCGTTTATAGTCAAAATGATAGAGCCAGATATTCAGGTGATGAGAAACTTTTTTCTTCAAGCTCATTCTAGTGGGCAATCCATTCCATCTCTGATATCGTTCTGCGAGTAGTTCTGCATCCACATTCGGCGCAAGCCGTATCAATACATCTCCTTGTACTCTATCAATATCTTGAGCATATAAATTGGTGAAACCTAACCAAATAAAAACGAATATAGATAGGATGGCTTTTGGCAAGAAAGTTTTCATAAATGAAATATATGAGATTGGAAAACATCAAAAGAAAATCAAACAAGAAATGAATCTTGTTGTACGCTTTCAAAAGTAGGAAACTTGTATCGCAATATTTGTAAAGGGGGATACAAAATCAATCTTGATTTAGGATTTACTTCAATTATTTAAAAATAATCAATTCTCCTATCTTTGCTTTATGACAACGGACGAATTAAAATCTTTACAAGACAGGCTATCCGCATTGAAGACTTATTTTGATGTAGACAATCGCCTAATGCAAGTAGAAGAAAAAGAGCAATTGACCCTCAATCCTAAATTTTGGGATGACCCAAAAGCTGCCGAAAGTATTCTAAAAGAAATAAAAACCCACAAGTACTGGGTCGGCATCTATCAAGAAGCGGAGAGGCTCGTAGAAGACGCTGCCGTGATGCAGGAATTTCTAAAAGAAGGAGAGGGAACAGAAGAAGAAGTACAAGCACAATATGAAAGCGCCCTGGCGAAGATTGACGAAATGGAATTCAAATCCACGCTGAATAAGCCAGAGGATGAATTGAACGCCATTTTGCAAATCAATGCTGGTGCTGGTGGAACGGAAAGCTGCGACTGGTCACAAATGCTTCAGCGTATGTACACTATGTGGGCGGAAAAAAATGGTTTTAAATACAAAATCCTCAATCTGCAAGACGGCGACGTCGCTGGTATAAAAAGTGTAGAAATGGAAGTGGTCGGTGATTTTGCTTACGGCTTACTGAAAGGAGAAAATGGCGTACACCGATTGGTGCGCATCAGCCCCTTCAATGCACAAGGCAAGCGCATGACTTCGTTTTCTTCTGTCTTTGTGCATCCTATGGTGGACGATACAATTGAGGTGGACATCAATCCAGCTGATCTGGAATGGGATACATTCAGAGCCTCTGGAGCGGGTGGGCAGCACGTCAATAAAACAGAATCAGCGGTACGGGTACGACATTTGCCCACGGGTCTGGTAGCAGAGTGCCAAGAAGAACGCTCTCAGCACATGAACCGTGAGAAAGCGCTGCAAATGCTTCGCTCCAGAATTTATGAGATGGAACTTAAAAAGCAAGAAGCAGAAAAAAACAAGGTCGAAGCTTCAAAAATGAAGAATGAATGGGGTTCACAAATCCGCAGCTACGTACTGGATGACCGTCGAGTCAAAGACCACCGAACGAACCACCAAACAAGTCAGACCGATAAAGTACTCAATGGAGAGATTGACGATTTTTTAAAAGCATTCTTGATGTATGACAAAGATGTTTTATGAGTCACTAGAAGTGACACATATATGAGCTTATCGTCTTACTAGTAATTGTTGTTATTGTTCTATTAAGCCCCAGACTTTGAAGCACTATTAAGCCAAATGCCACGGTTACCCGTTATAGTGGTTCAAATACTAAAAATAATACTTATGAAAAAGAGCCTTTCATTTTTTTCGAAAATAGCTTTTTTATTGGCTTGTTTGCTTATCGTTAATTCCTGTTCTCGAAATCCTGTAACAGGTAAAAAGACCATCTCTTTCATGTCGGAAGAGCGAGAAATAGCCTTAGGAAAGCAATATGACCCCAGTATTGTGGCTCAATATGGTTTGTACCAAAACGAGCAAATGCAAAAATTCATAGACGAGAAAGGACAACAGATGGCCAAAATATCTCACCGTCCTAACTTACCTTTTGAATTTAAAATATTGGACTCGCCCGTTGTGAATGCCTTTGCCGTACCGGGTGGTTACGTTTACTTCACAAGGGGGATTATGGCTCATTTTAACAATGAAGCCGAATTTGCGGGGGTATTAGGTCATGAGATTGGTCACGTCACTGCTCGCCACGCTGCCGACCAGTACACCAAACAAATCGGGATGCAGGCCGGCTTGATGGCAGCCATGATTTTCTCGAAAGATGCACGTCAGTACGGTCAGCAATTGAGCCAAGCAGCAGGTCTGCTCAACTTGAAATTCGGACGTGATGACGAAAGTCAATCAGATAAATTAGGCGTAGAGTATTCCACGAAAGTGGGTTATGATGCACATGAAATGGCGAATTTTTTCCAGACAATCAATCGCCTTCAAAAACAGGCTGGAGCCGAAATTCCTGATTTTTTATCAACACATCCCAATCCTGTCAACCGCTACAACAACGTGCACCAGATGGCATCAGAATGGCAAAAAGACGTGGGCAGCAACAATCTAAAAGTCAATCGAGACGGTTATTTGAGAATGATAGAAGGCTTGACCTATGGAGAAGACCCTAGACAAGGATTTGTGGAAAACTGGAATTTCTATCATCCAGATCTAAAATTCCAATTCCCTGTACCTAGAAGTTGGAAATATCAAAACAGCCCAACTCAATTTGCGATGATTTCGCCAGACCAGAAAGCCATCATGGCATTGACACTGGCACAAGAGAAAGATTTGAGTCAGGCCGCCTCAGCTTTTTTACAAAAAAACAAATTACAACAACGAGAAAATCGCCGTATCAATGTCAACGGTTTTCCAGCTATTGCTCTTATAGCCGATGCTATTCCACAACAGCAACAAGGACAACAGCAGCAAGGTGGTCAGCAAGCCCAACCACTGCGTCTGATGACCTATTTCATCCAATACAACGGCTTGATTTATCAGATTTTTGGTTATACCGCACTCAACGATTTTGATCGCTATGCGAATACATTTAGCAGTACGATGCAAAACTTCCAAGTACTCCGAGACCCAAACAAGCTCAACAGACAACCCGAGCGCATCCGCATCAAGACAGCCTATCGCAATGCCAATCTAGGGGAAACATTGCGTTCTTTCAATATTCCTCAGAATCGCATGGAGGAGTTCGCTATCCTCAACGGCATGCAATTAACAGATATGGTAAAGAGTGGGACTTTGATTAAAGTGGTAGGAAAATAAATGAGTCACTAAAACGAGAACAGGCTTGCCTCAGTCAAGAGGCAAGCCTGTTCTCGTTTTAGTGACGATAGAAAATATTTACGAGTTGTCATTTTCGCTAGTCATCCCAATCTATTAAGTTAAACTTTTTTCCCTAGCTTTGTGGGCTAACTCTTCTCTAAGAATTGTTAGAAAATCGATCCTTTTCACCTAGTCTATATGAAGCATTTAGAATACAATAGCGAATATGGTATTTATCATCTTCCAGATCAAAAAAAATTCCCGTATGCGGATGGAGCGGAGAGGTACATATTTGAGACCCTAAATACTTTAGAAGATACCTCTATTTTTTCTCCAGAATTGAAGCAAAAAATCAAAGATTGGCCGAGTCTCTATCATTTTTCTAGTGAAAGGCAGAATATAATGCGTCCTTTTAATATCAAAAAGGGGATGAAAGTGCTGGAAATAGGGGGTGGATGTGGTGCAATCACGATTTATTTAGCAGAAACTCAAGCAGAGATTACAACAGTGGAAGGCAGCTTTGAAAGGGCTGCAAATATCCGAAAAAGATGTAAAGATGCCGAGAATGTAAACGTAATCTGTGCTAATGTTCAAGATTTGGACTTTGAAGAAAAGTTTGATGTCATCACTTTGATCGGGGTCTTCGAATACACCGCTAGGTATTCTTCCTTTGAGGCGCCTTATGCTCAATCTCTTGATTTTTACAGAAAACTCCTCAAACCTACGGGGAAGTTGGTCATCGCCATAGAAAACAGACTAGGTTTAAAATACTTTTGTGGTTTCAACGAAGACCATCTAGGACATCCTTATAAAGGTCTGGAAGATAGGTACGGTCAATCAGGTATCAGGACATTCGGCAAAGAAGAATGGGTGAAGATGCTGAAAAAAGCGCAGTTTAATGATATTGACTTTTTTTACCCGTTCCCAGATTACAAACTGCCTAAAACGATTCTGTTTGAAGCGGGGCTTGAAGAGACGCAGTTCAACGCGGCGGATTTAATTAGCCCTTTAAATATAAATTACTATTCTGGCGTCAGAAGAATTAATGATTCAAACATTCGGCTCATCTGGCAATATATCTACCAGAACAATTTATTAGGAAGCTTATCTAATTCTTTTATAGTTATTGCCTCCCAAGAGGAAGACAATGCTTTTTTCGACACGGAAACGCTTGCGATACATTACAACTCTAATCGTTCAGAAAACTACAATACTCAGACCAGATTTGTAAAAGAAAAGGATACTATTTTAGTGAAAAAGGAACTTTTAGAGCAAAGAACCGCCTCAAATCAACATGAAAAAATCAACCATTCCATAGGAACAGAAGCCTATCAAGTTGGTAGAAATTTAGGGTGCTTATTGTATAGGGCATTAGAAAATGATGATAAAAAGGAATTCGAAGCTTTGCTAGCGGAATGGATTGATTTCTTGAAAAAGAACACCTCACTAGAAAAAGCATCTTCGCCGTCAACAGCTATAATCAAACCATCTTATTTTGATGCCATTCCTTCAAATATCATCAAAAAAGAAGACGACACCTTGCATTATATAGACAGAGAGTGGAGTGTCCAGTATGACTTCACCTTACCTTATATTGTCTATCGCTATTTATTCAGGTTAGAAAAACACCACCGTGGTTTGATAAACAGGAAATATGGGGATTTCAATCGTTTTGTGCGACGAATCCTACAAGACAATGGCTTAGAAATGATAGGAAACGCCCGTCTTAAGCAGTTCTCAGAGTGGGAAAATAGGATACACAATCATATCACCCCTCCTTCCAATACAAAAATCCGAAAGTTCTCTTTTAACAATATCAAAAAAGACATTAAATACAAACTCAAACATTTATATAGAATCTTTTTGACGGATATTTAAATCCCTTCTTCTTACATTCTGGATTTCTTGCTTCAAGATATTGATCTCACAATGTTTCAATATTGTTGGTATTAGAAACAGGAAATTAAAATCCGATTTAAAATATTTCGGTAAATGCCCAATGCTAAGATTTAAAATACTTTTCACGTAGCTTGAGGCAGTATATTTAAGCAACTTCAAATATTTCATCCATAGGCTTTCTTTGGGGTATTTTAATATGCAGATTTGCATAGAACGCCTGATTTGAAAATCAATCCTTTTGCGCTTTGCCTTGGTCGCCATCATATTTTGATGTTCGTGCCCTATCTTAGCGAGGGGTGCAAAGCCTAATTTTAACCCATGATCCAACTCCACTCTCCTAAATAAATCGGTTTCTTCTCCATACATATAAAAAATGGGGTCAAACAGTCCTATCTTGGACACATATTTTAAGTCGAATGCAACACAAGCACCATTCAACTGAGTGTTATCAACCTGATATAGTCTTTTTACAGTCCCCTTTTCTACATCTTCGAGATACCCTTCCACTTTTTCTACGTAAGCGCTGTATATTTTTTTATAAATTTTGGTAAAATCATAATTATAAGACAATGGAGCAATAGCAAAAACATCTTCATCCTCCCTAAGTCCTTCTACCATACGAGCTATACATTCTCGCTCGACAACGGTATCTTGATTCAAGATAATAGCAATATCGATATTGTTATCCATACATTCGTACACACCTATATTACAAGCTCGTCCAAAACCTATTGCTGCCTGAGTCCTAATCAGTCTTATTTGATGTAGGTTCTTATACTTTTTGGGTAATTCGATAGGAGTATAACCATTATCTACAATCAAAATCTCATTGATTGGGTAAGTAGCGTTTAGTAACGAATCTAAGCAGGCATTCAAATATTTTTCTCCTTCAAAAAATGGAATCACAATATTTACCGATTCTGTCATATTTTCCAACTATTCTGAAATTAAAAAATACTGCCTCGTATTATAAAAATATAAGAAACCGTCAAAAAATAACTTAACGATTTTTGGCGCAATAGTG
>JAHDBO010000383.1 GCA_020630355.1 Saprospiraceae bacterium | reverse complement strand
ATTACTGGAATACGTTCGGGATAAATATTAAGCGACTTACTTGTCGGACACTTTAAAAGTGTCCGACAAGTGAGCTATTCCAAGGTCTTCAATAGCTCCTGCGATTGCTGCGACTTATATCCCCCGTTTTCAGCAACAGTTTTTAAATATTGCTTAGCAGAAGTGAAGTCTCCCTTTTCCAAATAAGCCAAGCCCAAGTACCATTGCGATTGCTCGTAGAAACGCTCGTGCTGTGGTATTTTATCGAAAAGGGTAATCGCTTCATCCACCTTTTCCATAGCAAGCAAGGTATTCGCTTTGAAAAACAAAACACCATAATCCAAGGAATCCGCTAGAATGGTATTGAAACCACTCAATGCTTCGGTATAATTCTTTTGCTCATAGGCTTTGAAAGCTCGCTCCTTTGCATTAACCGCAGCACCTGAGCGGTCGATGGGATAAAATACATTTCGGTAGGGAATGAAATTATCTGACAAATAATTGGCTTGTTCTTTCTCATTTTGCTGCCATATAAAAGTCGCCAGCACCAATAAGAGTAAGGTAGCAGCCACTGCCATAACCCGACGCAATGTAAAGACTTTCGCTGTTTGCGTCCCTTCCTGTTTATCAGCTTGAACTTCAAATTTCGCCTCTTCTTCTAAGAGCATTGCTTTGAGTTCGTCATCCCCTTTCGCATCAATGCCTCCAAGTAACATCTCAAAATCCGCTGCAGCCTGAGCAAAGTCCTTGTCTTGCATTTTGCTCTCTAGTTCTGTCTTATCCGATTCGGATAAAGTCCCTCTTAATTTATGTTCGAGCAGTTCTAAATCTCTTTCCGTCAACTGTTCCATTTGTGTAGGTTTTAATCATTTTTCTATTCTATCAAACTTTGGAGGTTTATACTTAAATCCCCCAACCCAACTAGGAAATAAAAACCTCCAAAGTTTTTATATCAACTTCCGTAGTTGCTTAATACACTTTAGTTTTCGGCTTCTTACCACATCCACATGATTGTAGCCTAGTTCTTTTTGAATCGACTCCATCGAGTATCGATGGTAATAAAACAGGATGAGGATGCGCTGGCATTTTTCGCCTAGTTGCCCTAGCAGTTGTTTGACGAGTGCCCGTTTATGGTCACTGTCCTCCTTACTAAAAATCGACAAATCCGCACCAGTCACCAAATCTTCTCCAATGTTTTCTACCCGTTGGGTTCTTTGGCGTTTGGCATAATTTTTAAGCAAGAGGTTACGGCCTATTCCGAAGATATAGGTCTTGATACTGCTTTGCAATTCAGTGATTTTTCCTTGTACAATATTCTTGTAAAAAACAATCATCGCATCTTGGTACACATCCATAATATCCGAATCGTCGCAATCAAACTGCCGTCGTGCCCAATTCAAAAAAGCCCCTCGGTATTCAGGGTAAATTTGGCGCAAGGCGTCTTGATTGCCCGCTTGGATGCTACTGATGATTTCAGTATCGGTGATTTTCGGGACTACTTTCACGATTTTTATTTTTGGTTTAAAGGATTGCTAACCAATAAAAGTGCTCATAGTCCAAAAATAACCTTTTTTATAAGCTTCTTCTGGATTTCCCCTGCTTTCAAGGGTGAATCTCTTGCAAACATTGTTTTGCATCTTCATCATTTGTACATTTATACTATCTGTTTTGAAGATGTGACCCTTTTCTTTTTTATTTTTATAAAAAAACAATCCAAAGGGTCACATCTTTCTATTCTAGCACACTAAAGAACAAAACACATTATTTTACAAAAAATCATTTCAAATGAAAATCTTAATCCAAATATTGACCCTATCTCTATTTGCCTTGTTTTCCCTTTCGGGCAATGCACAGACGAAACCTGATGTCAAGTACGCCAAACCGAAGTATAACACCAAAAATATCTACAAGCCTTCCAACAAAAAGAAGGTCTTGAATTATAAGACAAAGCAAAAGAA
>JAHDBO010000037.1 GCA_020630355.1 Saprospiraceae bacterium | reverse complement strand
CTGTAGCAACTACATCAATAGATACGGTAGCGGATGCTCCTACGCTTACCGTTCCGATATCAATGCTTCCTAGCACATTGACGAGTAATGTACCGTTGAGCGTCATCTCGTTGTTGCTGTTTTCCTTGTAGGAAAAATATTTCAATTCGTATTCTCCAGGTTCCAAAAAGTGTAAGCTATACTCCCCGTTGCTTTTGACCTCTGCGCTAGTGACCGCATTGGCAAACTCGATATTGCTCTGACCTTGCCCATTGGTCTCTGTATCAGAAAAAGTTCCTTTTTTATAAGCATATACGACTACTTTGTCGCTTCCTGATATAGCATCTTGGCAGTTGCCACGTACCGTGCCAGATTGTGTTTTGGCGACTACACGGATGCCACTTTCGAGTTCCGTCCTAGTGACAAAAGCGTATTTCTGTCCCGAATTTGTACTACGTTTGATACATTTTCTCAAATCAAAATCCGCTACGATAGTCTTTGACTGATTCTGTTCTACCTCTTGATTGATGTCAAGTATGATGTTCGTCGTCCCACTAGCCAAAGCTTGTTTCTGACCATTTACATCTAGGATATAACATCCAGGAGCGTTGCCGCTCATGTCGGTATCATTGTCAAGTACCAAGGTCATTTTGCTATAACTACCCGTATTGATAGAAGCATCTTCTAGTACTTTTGTATTCCCATTTTGGAATGCCATCACGTCGAAGGTGGTCTTGTTGAAGCCTTCGATAGATTGTCCGTCTAGTTGGATGTCTGTCACTGTAATGAACGCACCCTGCACGCTAGCATCATCAATAGGAGCATCCGTCATTTCGATGCGTAAGTTTCCCTTTGCGGTAACTTGGTTGCCATCGCCACCGCCATCGTTATCATCTTGGCAGGCAGTGAACATCAGTAGAACGATTGCTAGACCGCCCAGCAACAAATTTTTGTTGAAAAACATAAATAAAATTTAAGTGAATGAATGTGTAAAAAGTGCTATTTGATTCTGATATTGTCTTGAATATCTCTAGAACGATTTACTGTATTATGGGTTTGATTGGATTTTGTTTTAAGAAAATTTTAAGAAGAAATGGTTCAAAATAAAAAGGCTTCGAGCCGTATCGCTCGAAGCCTTTTTGGAATATTTGATGATTAAAGATTACTGCCCTCTTCCACCTTGACCACCGCCCTGTTGACCGCCACCGCCTTGACCGTCATCTCCTGATTTTTGGTCAGAATTACGGATTTTACTACGACGTTGGCGAGTACGTTTGAAGTCCATTTTGCCAAAGCGATAGCTGAAACTTATACCAAAAGAACGGAATGGAAGCCCAAAGGAACTTTCAAAATTAAAGTTGTCGCCACTCAATTCAGTATCAAAAAAGAGGAACTCGCTAAATGGTTGTACAATTCGGATACCGATGCTCCCCTTCTTGTTCAATATGTCTTTTTTTGCCCCAAAACTGTAGATAGAAAATGAAGGGGTCTGACCTTGTAGAGTAATCTGAGGGGAACGGAAGAAGCCGAAAACTTCTACTTTGTAATCCTTTGGAAATTTATAAGAACCACTTACAAAAGCATTATAGACATAACCTTCATTTTGTAAATCGACATCTGCCAACTTACTCTCTAGGGCGAAGGTAGATAGATTGAAGTTTCCTCGAAGTGTCAATTTCTTGAACAAAGTACCAGAACCGAATATATTGAAACCAATCGATCTTCTCTCGCCTACATTCAAGTAAGTATTCTCTGAAATACCATTATCCACACTTGTAAACTGAGAAATGACATCGTCCGTAAATCTGTAATAAGTAGAGACATTGAAAACAATACCTCCTTTAAAGAACATGTTGTAACCAATTTCATACTGGTCAGTCAATTCGGGCGCCAAATCGGGGTTTCCGAAACTGATATTGGTAGGGTCACTATTGTTGACGAAGGGGTTGATGAAGAAAAGGCTTGGTCGCTGTATCCTACGGTTGTAACTGGCTTTTAAGCTGTGGAAGTTTTTGAATCGCTTGGAAAGCGTGATGCTGGGCAAAATATTGCCATATTGGTTGGAAACAGTTGTACTGCCCCCTTCAAAATCACCGCCTATATCTGTATATTCATATCTAGCACCAGCGACCAAACCATAATTGTCTCCAAAATTATACCTTAAAGAACCATAAGCAGAATAAACATCTTGGTCGTAGCCAAAATTGTCCGAACGGGAAATATCTAAGGTGTAAGCATTCACATCATTATCGAAAGTATTGAAACGGAAATCACTATCAATCCTTCTGATAATACTTTTCAGACCAGTTTCCAGCGTGACTTTTTTTCCCATTGGGTGGGTGTAATCAGTCTGAATGGTATATTCTAGATTTAGACCGTCGTTGTTGTTGATTTCTCTTATGAGAAAATTGTTGGGGTCGGTAAATTGGTCGATATTATTGTCCGTATCAGAATTATTACCGCTCAACTGGAACGAAACCGACCATTCCCTAGAAGAGTCTTTGTACGTCTTGGTGTAGTCCGTTGTCCAATCAAAACCACTGTTCAAGCTTCTGCTCAAAGAAAGTCGGTTGAACATAGTGGACCCAGCATCTCGAATAAATTCCAAACCAATATCACTGTCCCGATTGGACTGACGGCCATTGAATCGGAAAGAGGTATTGATGCTGTTGAAAGCATTGAAGTCATAGAACGCACCCAATCTGCCGAAAAATCCTAGGCGGTCCGTTTCTGTGAGCCCATCTTGTTTGGTGATAAGTGTGGTGTTCCCATCATTATCAAACTCTTCTCTAAAAGAAGTATTGATGGCATCTTGTGGAACGGAATAGTACAATCCTGCACTAGAATTGAATCCAAAACGTCCTTTGGCTGCGTTGAGCGTAAGGTTCAGGCTGTTTTGTCGGTTACCGGCAGAGGCGTTGACATTACCGTTGATGCCCTCTATGGTTTTCTTTTTCGTAATGATATTGACGATACCCGCCGTACCTTCTCCATCGTACTTGGCAGAAGGGGAAGTGATGACCTCTACGTTTTTAATCTGGTCGGCAGGGATTGTCTTTAAGGCATCTGCTACACTGTTGGAAAACATGGAAGAGGGTTTCCCATTGATGAGGATACGGATATTAGAAGAACCTCGTAGGGAGACATTCCCTTCCAAATCAACGGAAAGCATAGGGACCTTCCGCATCACATCCGAAGCGTCGCCACCCGTGTTGGTGGCATCTTTTTCTGCGTTATAAACAATCTTGTCAATTTTTACTTCCACTACGGAGCGTTCGCCTTCTACAACAACCTCGGTCAATTCCGTGCTAGTGGCATTGAGCAGTATGTTTTTTAGGTTAACGTCTGGTTTTTCAGGGGTGATTTTTACGTCTTGGATAGTCTTGTTGTCAAACCCAAGGAATGAAATCTGAAGGCTGTAAGTACCACCTTTGATTTCAGACATTTTGAATTTACCATCTGCATCGGAAATAGTTCCATTCACTTGTTTGCCCTTTTTCATCAGCACAATGGTAGCAAATTCAACGGGCTGTTGCGTTAAAGAATCTACTAGTGTTCCTGATACGTTGCCTAGGATGCTTGGACTTTTAGAGCCACCAAATCCGCCTGGGAATTGGGCAGCAGCTTGAACGCTAAAGAATAAAGAAAAGGCGAGTAAAATTGCTCTCATTAGGTGAATTTTTTACAAGAAAACCTTGAAAGGATTAAGCAGTAAAGAAAAGTGCTAGATGAATTTATTCATCGGATAAATCGGGTAGGAATGATACAAATGTAAGTTGCCCTTTACAAACGAAGCACTTTTTTAGATGAACACCGTAGCTTTGACGTTGTTTAGAAAAACTATATCGTTTAACAAAAAAAGGTCTATAGTTGTACAAAATTAAGCGGCAAGCCGCTGGACATTGCTAATAATGACTTTTCTGATAAAGAAGAAAATGAACATACCAATAAGGAGTGCAAAGAGATAAACAAACCAAGCGTAATTAGAGGCAATCGAAAAGCCTTGTGCATCAAACCAGTTGGACCAATAATAACGGAAAAGCAGCAAGGCGGTGAAGGTAAATAACAAGACAAACCCAAAAAAGATAAAGAGTCTTTTGATTAGGATATTGCTCAAGTCCATGTATCTGTAGCCCAATTGTGAGAGCAGGCTAATGTCTTGACTGGAATTGGATACTAATAGTTGGAAAGCAAGCACAAAGACCAATACTGAAAGTATGACGATGATGAAGCCAATAATAGCAATGGCACTCAGAATACTCGTCAACAAAACTTTAAGTTCTCCACCCACTAATTTGCCACGACTGACCTCATAGCCTTTGTTTTCAAGGAATTTGGCCAGCTCTTCGGAGTATGGGTTGTTCGTTTTTAGGATTAATCGGGAAGGGGCATCGCTGCCACCATTTCCATACTGTCGGTTGGCCCATTCTAGGAAATTTTGAGGAACGAGAATGGAATTGATTTGGTCGCTGAAGCCGACGATACGCCCTTTCATGCGACTACGATTGTAGCTGCTTCGGATAATCAAGTCAAAACTGACCTGTTGAATCGTTCCTGCTGTAAATTGGGGCAAGCCCTGGCTAGGCGCAAAGCCGAAATTATAGAGTGCCAAGTAATCTCGTGATAGCACGATTGGCACTTCCGTACCCCCTTCTTCCCAGTAAAAATCCCCATCTGTATCCACAAATTCATCTGGGACGGCCTCAAAAAATAATTCCGTCCTAAATCCAAAACGCTCTATGCTAGCACTTACTTTGAATTGGTTGGAACTGAAGGCCCCCACTTTTTCTACAAAATTTTGTGCTTGTATATCGTCGATTTCCTTTTCGGAAAAAGTATTCTTTGCACCTAAGGTGTTGAAGATGTTTACCGTCTTGTTGATGAGTACAAATTGGTCGTTCTCCCCATTTCCCGAAAGGATGTCATTAAAGTCTTTGTAGGTCTGAATGGACAACAGCAATAAAAACAGTCCAATAAAAATCCCAAAGCCTGCCCCAAAGAGCTGCCATTTGCGTTGTGATTTCCAAAGGATTTGTTCTAGCATAATCGGGTTTGCTTTGCTGCGCAATATATTAAGAAAATCAGGACATCGGCAAGCCCAATTCAAAACTAGTACCTTTTTCTCGACTACTAGTTACTTTGATAGAGCCTTTGTTGAGTTCGATAAGCTCTTTGACCAAATTAAGCCCCAAGCCTGTACCTTTTTCGCCAGCCGTACCTTTTTTACTTTTTCTATCTAAAGAAAACAATTGCTTTTGTTGTTCTAGAGAAATACCTGTCCCTGTATCGTTGACAGTAATATAAGCCATACCGTTTTTGCTGCTTGCCGCAAGGGAAACTCGGCCACCTTCAGGCGTAAATTTGATCGCATTGCTGATTAAATTCCTAAGGATGGTATTCAGGGCGGACTCGTCCACATAAGCTTGGATGTCAGATTCGACTTGATTGACAAGCTTAATATTTTTGACAGTAGCGTTATTTTGAAACATATCCAATACCTGCTGGCCCGATTGCTTCAAGGAGATACGCTGTGGATGATAAGGAATGACACCTTGTTGGAGCAGTGCCCAGTTGAGGAGATTGTCCAAAAGTCCAGATAATCGTTTTGCCGTTTTATCAATATTGATAGCTAGTTTTTCTAGTTTGCTGTGGTTGTCTTTTTTTAAGTGATAAGCCATTTGTTCGCCTACACCATCTAGCGCAACGATAGGGCTGCGTATGTCATGTGCTATGATACCGAAGAATTTATCTTTAGTTGCATTAAGTTGTTGGAGCTGCTCGTTTTGTGATTCGATTTGCGCTTTTGATTTCCTTAATTTAGAAAAGAAATATAATCCAGCGAGCAAAACAAGCCCTAGCAAGGCAGCCAAAGCGAGATAAAGGCTATTCCTGAAACTCAACAATTGTGCTTCCTGCTCTGCCAATGCCTTTTTGCGCTCAGCGATGTTGACGGATTCTTTTGCTTCTACGACTTTCAGGTTGGCGCGTTCCTCATTGAGTCGGCGTTCCAGGGTATTTCTTTTGAGGCTGTCTTGATAAGCATGGTAAGATTCTAGGCTCGTCAGTGCTTTTTCAAAATCCTTTTGCTCCTTATATATATTGTAAAAATTGCGATAGGCTAAAGATAGCGGTCCTTTTTCATTGATGGGTTTAAAAAAATCATAACCAATCCGATTGTAATGTTCTGCTGAATCCAATTGATTAATGTCGATATAAGAGCCCGCTAGAGAAAGCATCTGCTCATGCACAGGGCGTTTTCTTCCAAGTTCCTGATGCAGGTTGATGACTTTATGTCTGAATTGGATAGAGGCACGATGCTTGCCAAGGTCGGAGAGCAATTTTGATTTGGCATAATAAGTGGTCGCCAGCAATTTCTTGTTGTTAGACTGTTCGGCATAAGCTACGGCAGGTTCGATATATGCCAAGCCCTCTTCAAAGGATTTGATTTGACCATAAACAAAAGCGATAGCGGCCTGTGATTCTGCTGCGGCATAGCCATCTTCGACCAGCTGGTATTTGGCGAGGCTTTTTTTATAATATTCAATCGACTCGTTATAGTTCTTGTTATAATAAGATAAAAGGCCCATCATGCCGAGCACTTCCCCATTGACATATTGCTTGCTGTTGTTGACCACTTGGTTGACTTCGTTCAGTGCTTCTTCGTATCGGTCATAATCGGTTAGATACTCACTCAGTAAAATCCTCGTTTTATTTTCTTCGGGAATACTGACGACTGATTTGAAAATATGGAGTGAAGAATCGATGTAGCTAGGAGTTAATGCTTCTTTATACTTAAAAGCATTATAATGATGGGCGAGCGCCCTATAGGTTTCTGCTTTCAGGGTATAATTGGCATCCGTAGCTTCGCTTTCCTTCAACAATGCTAAAGATTGATTCAGATAATACAAGCTACTATCTTTTTTTAAGAGATTTGTGGCATAGGCGCCTAGGAGGGAATAGGATTTTGCAAGTTCATACTTAGGGGCTTGATGTTTCTTTTTATAGTTTAAATTATTGAGAATGGCGGTATAGCTGGCACTGTCTGACTCTAGAAGGACTGCTTCATTATCTTTTGCACGGGCTACCAGCAAAGGATTGCCTTGTATTGTGGCGAGTTGCAAGGCATTGTCAACGGCTGCTCTGCGCTGATTGAGTGATTCCAAGTTTTCCCATCGTGCTTCCCCCAGTTGCAAGTTGGCTTCAATGATTTGACTGGTATCCTGATTGGCTTTCGCCAAAAGGAGCGCTTTGTTCAGTGCTTGTGTTTGTTTATCAAAATCCATCAAACGATACCACAACCTCGCTTGTTCTAATAGTAATTGCCCTTTTTGTTTGGGAGAACTTTCGAGTTGGATGAGCTTTTCCAATTGTTGGATTTTTGCTTCATTGTTGTTTTGGGCAGCCAATAGACTTACGGATAATGTAAAAAAGAACAAGAACTGTATTTTCATAGCAACTGTTTTGGGGTAATTCTATTGAAAGATACGATAAAATGCAGAACCCTTTAAAAAAGGTTTTTATGTGTAAAATGCAACTTTGTAAAAATCTAGTTCAAATATTTTTTTTTGTGACAGCAAATGAAATACATATTAATGATAAAGACCTCATTTAAGGGGCTGATAAACATTTGGTGAAAATATTCATAAGTTGAAAAAGTATAAAATGAGTAGAATTGGTGTGTTTCGCTTTTTTGAGCAAAAGGTATTTTTGGTTGAGGTTTTGGTATGGTGTTTGCTTTTTAAGAATCGTTGCTAATCATTTAGTACAAAACAAAACACGCTGAAAAAACAAATTAGAAATCTACTGTTCACAATGGGAAACAAAACAAATATGAGCAACTTTAAAACACAAACGATTTTTATTGTTATCGCTGTGATATTATTGGTCTCTTCTGTGAAAGCCAATACCATCAAGACGATTCGTCTAGAGGCAGTTTCTTGTGAGTTGTATGCTGAGTTCTGCTTGCCTGTATCGGCAAAAGAATTGACCAATTATCAACTGTTGGACAATGGCAGTGCTTGGGATGGAGATTTTGCTCCTTGTGGCCTAGAGAGAGTCGGAAATAAATTGGTCGCCAATGCAGTTGCCCTTCGTTTGGAGGTAGGGACGCACCGTTTGGAATTGGTAGGAACAGAAAACCAAAGCTTTCTAGTAGAGGTGACTTGCGAAACCACACGTCAAAAAAATTGCAAAGATGTGATCGATGGCACGAATGCTATCAATACTGCTGATAATAGCCTAGAAATCGAAATTGCTCCTAGCGACTTATTGCATTATGATATTTTAGTAGATGGACAGTCCTATGACGGAGCAATCGCTCCTGCACAGGTAAAAGCCAAAGATGCTTTCAATGTAGCTGACTTATTTGGTGAAACATTTTTTGTGGAAACATTCAAAGTGAATGGAAAATCTTTTCAAGGCGCATTTAATGCTCCTAAAGCTCTAGTCCAAAAAATGAACGAATGGGATGAGAAAGGCAACTGGAGCTTGAATGCAAAGGGCATTCTGGTTGGCGGACATTCAAGTCAGGTTTATTCTGATATGACTATCGCTGTCAAATCAACAGGAGAACGTTATTTATACGAACGATTTACATTAAATGTAGCAGGTGCTTCTTCAATCAAGGTTGCTAATAATGCGCTTGTAGAAGTGAAACATTTTGCGACAGGATGCAGCGACAGCATCAGCTTAGACGGGCATGGGAGCGTAAGAAGTGGTACTGCATCTAAGTGATATTCAATTTTCACACACATTCTCAATTATAGGTTTTAATAAGAAAGGGCGACTCCATTATGGGTCGCCCTTCTTTCTTTTTAATTCTTTTGTTTATTAGACCTTATTCTATTTTCGATTTCAGTAACAGCAGTAGGTTTTAAAAGCATTATTTTCAATCTAATATCTAATATCTAAAAACTAATTACTAAAATCTATTATTGCACCGCATCCCCAATCAATCGTCGATAGCGTTTTCTGGCTTCAACGGAAAAGGTGCTGCCCGAATGTTCAAAAAGAATACGTTCGTAGAGTTTGGCTGCCTTTTCTTTGTCATTTAATTGAAATTCCCGTTCGTACATCTCTGCCAACTCAAAAAGCGCATTATCTACACGAATACTTTCAGGATAATTGTCGATAATGGTTTGAAGCATTTCAGCCGCTTTGCTATAGTTACGCTGCTTGAAATACACCTTTGATTTTGTATAAAAAACATCATCTTCGAGAGAATGCTCTGGGAAAAGCACTTTGATAGAATCCAGTTTGGTGAAAGCTTCTTCAAATTTGTTCTGAAAAGTCAATAAATCCGCTTGCGAAAATATCATCAAAGGTGCGGCCGTCGTGTCCAGCCCAAGGTTGTCCATAATGAAAACGGACATATCCAAAGCATCATTGGCAATGAGCTTGGAAGTAGAGGCTTTTAAAACATCAAATTGAGCTTGCGCCCAACCAAAATCCCCTGCATAATAGGAAAGTTTTGCATTGCGAAAACGGGCCTCTTGCCCGAGCAAATCATCTTTGAAAGCCTTATCTACTTGTGAATATAAAAGCGTCGCTTCCCAAATTTCTCCTTTCATCAGATAGAAGTCTGCCAAGCTGATTTTTGCCCTTGCTTGTACGTGTTGGTTGATGTCAGGGTACTGTATCATTTCATCGAGCAACTGAATAGCTTTATCTAAGTCGTTTAGAAAATAAGCCTGTAAATCTGCTAGTTCTGCAATAATACTAGCCGTTGTTTTTTTGCGACCAAATTCGGTCAAGAAAGCCTCGTACTTGCTTTCTAGATTCCTTAAATCTTCTTCGGTATATTGATAACCTTCTACGAGTTTGAAACGTTGGCACCGTAGCGATTCCCGTTTGGCATCCACATAAAAAGCGGAACCAGCGCCCTTGTTCTCTACGATATAATCAAAACCGCTTATCGCTACATCGTAGTCCTTCGCACGGGCAGCCGTTTGTGCCAGACGATAAACCCTAGCTCCGCCTTCTTGTTGTCTCCTGTCGATGGCTTTGGCTTGCCGCAACGCATTTTTATAGTCCTTTTTATGAACGAATACCCAAGTCAACAACTCTGGGTAAATCGTAGAAGTATCGTCTTCTTGGATGCGCTCATAAAGCTGTGTTTGGACTTCTTGGAAATCGTCTTCCGAGAAATTTCTGGTGAATTGCGTTTTTACATTGGCCGCCAGACTAGGCGTTCGCTTGATAGCATCCAGATAACTACCAATCATCTTTTGAGTATCCCCTTTTTGTCCATAAAGGCGCGCCAAGTTGTACGCAAAAATATTTCTGTCGTTCAAAAGTTTACCTCCCTTTTCATAGGCTTCTATCGCCAGGTCAAACTTCATCAATTTTTGAAATTCACTGGCAAGCCGCCCTATAGAACGATGGTCTTTGTCCAGTTCTTTAATCGCTTTTTTATACAATTCGTTGGCTTCATCGTCTCGGAATTGCTTTTCTAGCAAATTTCCGTAAAGGACATACAAGGAGACGTTCTTGGGTTGCTTTTTGATTTGCTTTTTAAGCGTTTTTTCTGCTTCAGAATAATTTTCCAATTCAATCAAGCAATCCAAGTACTTTGAAAAATAATAATCGTTGCGACTGTTTTTCTTATACAATTTCTCATAGATGGCAGAGGCTTTCTCAAACTCCCCATTATTGAAATATTGCTGTGCTAATCTAGATTCTTGTGCATGGGCAGCAAGAGCAACACCTAGTATTAACACAATATGTAAAATAATTTTTTTCATAATACCTTCTTATATGCAAAATCCATGCAAAGTGTTCTTTGCACGGATGACTTTTTGTAACATTTTCTCATAAAGATTGTATGTTGTGAAATATATTGTTGCAGCAGTATTTAAGCGGTCTTGTTTATTGGTAGAGATGATGATTTGTTTAGGAACACAAATGACTCAAGAACTCATCGAATAAACAACTTAACAACATGGATTGAACAGCTTGATACAGTACCTCTTCAAAGGATTCCCTTTTATAAGAAAACGCTATGTTTCTATTATTAACTATAAAAATGCTACAAATGTTACTTCTTGAGCTTGTTCATTCGCTCGTGAAGTGCGTATTTGCGCCATTGATTACGGTCTAGTACCAATTTGACCGCTTGACGTGTATTGATAAATATTGCATTTTCTTTTTTAGAATATAAAGTAGGGTTTTCTGATTTGAGCGGGGCGATACTACGCAATTTATTCGCCTCTTTTTTATAGATTTTCTCTAAAGCGATTTGTTGCTCTGCACTTAGTTCAATGACTTTCGAATAATGCGTCGCACTAGACTTGGCATAAGTGATTGGTTCGATTTCCCCCTTATCCAATTGGGACAGCAGTTCCTTGGGTTGGGCAAACGCCAACACAAAAAGAAAAGATAAAAGACCAGATATGAATAATTTTTTCATTATTGTTGATTTCGTTACTATAACTCAAAGCTAAATAATTCGCTAAGAAAAGTCCAATTTTTTAAAAAAGCCATAACAGCTTATTGCAGACAAAATGATAAAAAGTAGTTTTGTAACCATCAAACCACCATTTAAATGTTAATAGTCCAAGGTAAATTAATCAGCGTTGACGTCATAGAGGAGCAATTCATTTGTAATTTGAATGCCTGTAAAGGGGCTTGCTGTTGGGAAGGGGATTGGGGCGCACCGATTACAAAAGGAGAAATTGCACTTGTCGAAAAGGATTTGGATAAAATCAAACCATTCCTACTCGAAGAGGGTATTCGGGTGATTGAAGAAAAAGGGGTAGCTGTTTACAATGAAGAACCAGATGAAATGGGCACAAGTCTGCTGGAAAACGGCGCTTGTTCTTTTATGACTTATCAAGATGGGATTGCCAAATGCGGGATAGAGAAAGCCTATGAAGAAGGCGTCACCGAGTTCAAAAAACCGATTTCCTGTCATTTATATCCGATTCGGGTGAAAGTAAATGAAAAGGCAGGCTTTGAGGCTTTGAATTATGACCGTTGGGATATTTGTTCAGCGGCATGTGCCTTGGGGAAAGAGCAACAGTTACCCGTCTATCAGTTTTTGAAAGAGCCGCTTATCCGTAAATACGGAGAAGATTTCTACGAGGAATTGGAAGCTGCTGCCCAGCATTGGAAAGACAAATAGCTTTTTTAAAACTGCCTACTACCAAATCCCTTAAAAAAATGCTAAAATAGTGGACTCACTTCCTTGGTTTGCCCCTTTTTAAATATTTTTGACGATTCTAAAAACACACGCACAAGAAAGCATGGAAAACCAATCTTTCGTAGATATTGAAGCGCTG
>JAHDBO010000036.1 GCA_020630355.1 Saprospiraceae bacterium | reverse complement strand
GTGTTATTTTTTGTTGATGTAAACGTTCATATTCGGCGAAAGCCGAAGCGCCTACTTTTAAAAAAAGAGGGTAATGCACCAATTGTACCAACCACAATAAGCCCGTCATAAAAACGGTAGCGATGAAATGCAAGAGCAATAACTCTAGAAAATACGCCATGCTATTCCTCTTCTTTCTTTTCGTATTGACGAGTGCCAGAAGTACGAAGATTTTCTTCTTCTTGCATAAAGAACGCCATCAGGAACTTGACCATCCCTAGAATGCACAGGAAGACCAAATAACTAAAAACCAAAATAGCGTAGACATACTTGATACGACCCGCTTCATTTATCCAGACACCCGAAATCAGTGAAGCGAAGAAACCCGTCCCGACTGCTAGAACCACAAAAGCAAGCATTGCCTTAGACCAATATTTATTCAAATCGCCTGCTGACAAACTGATGATACTATTAAAAATGGCAAAAAACAATAAAAAAGAACAAGAGGTCGTCCAGTAAAATCGGTAAGAAACATCTGCCCCCGCTAATGCTGCTAATTTAGCAATCAGCATAATGCCAACCGCTATAGCCATCACGAAACCAGCTTGGTATATAGGAGGATAATTTTTGGCAAAGAGAGAGTTATCAGCGTTCATGGATATTTTTTATTGTAAAAGCAGATTGGCAAATAGGAAACTATTTTTCATAAATATAGTTCAAGAACTTTAGTCTGAAAAAATAGTTTCATATTTGTAAACGAAAAGAAACATCAATTCATTCTCATGCATATCATCATCGTTGGAGCTGGTCTTTCGGGGCTTTCCGCTGCCTTTCACCTAGAAAAACAAGGTCATCATACGACCATCATCGAGGCAAGTGATAGACCTGGCGGTCGTATCAAGACAGATGTTGTGGATGGTTTTAGGATGGACAGGGGCTTTCAAGTATTGCTCACTGCCTATCCTGAAGCGAAAGCGATGTTCGATTATGATGCATTGGACTTAAAACGCTTCGTGCCTGGTGCTCGTATTTTACATACGAAGGGCACTGCCACGATTGGCGACCCGCTCCGACAGTTCAGCAGCCTGTTCCCAACGCTGTTCGCTCCTGTGGGCAGCATTGGCGACAAACTGAAAATGCTATCTTTAAAAAACGAATTGACAGCAAGCTCCATTGAATCCATTTTCAATAGAAAGGAAACCACTAC
Organism: Saprospiraceae bacterium; assembly: GCA_020630355.1. Taxonomy (GTDB): domain Bacteria; phylum Bacteroidota; class Bacteroidia; order Chitinophagales; family Saprospiraceae; genus JAHDBJ01. The sequence continues at coordinate 11,073 of JAHDBO010000036.1, read as the reverse complement.
AGCGGAGCGGCTAGGCCATTTTGGCTTTTCGCCAAAGATGATCAATTCTTTTTTTAAGCCTTTTTTTGGAGGTATTTTCCTAGAGAATGACTTGTCTACCTCTAGTAGAATGTTTGATTTTGTTTTTAAAATGTTTTCAGAAGGGCATGCTGCTATCCCTGCAAAAGGCATGGAGGAGCTGCCCAAGCAGATTATTTCCAAACTAAAAAACAGCAAAATCATCTGCAACGAACGGGTTTCCGCAGTAGCGGAGCGCAAGATCCTAACCGAATCAGGTGAAACGATAGCAGGCGACATCGTACTAATCGCTACGGAAAGTAACAATTTAGTCCAGCAAGCTGCCCCGAAAGTAAAAAAAGCTTTTGTAAGCACCACCAATATCTATTTCAGTACGGACACTGCTCCTATGAAAAATGCGATTATCGCATTGAATGCTTCTGGGAAAGGTAGCATCAATAACTGTTGTGTAATAAGTAACACCTCCCCCGATTACGCTCCCAAGGGAAAGCATCTAATCAGCTTATCTATCAATGATTATCAAGAAAATCCTGATATTGAAGCCATCAAAAAAGAGCTATCTACTTGGATGAATACCACTTCTTGGAATTTTCTGAAATCCTACCCCATTCGATATGCTTTGCCCCAACAAAACTCCGTTCAATATCAACCAGATATAGACGCCATGAAAGTCAACGAGCAACTATATGTCTGTGGTGACCATCAAAGCAATGGGTCGATCAATGCCGCCCTACTCAATGGTAAAGTCGTCGCCAATCTCCTACAAACCTCTATCAAAAATGCCTGAGACCACTTTCCAAAAGTCCTTATTGACCTTTTTGATTCAAGTTGTTTTTTATGCCCTTCTTTGGTTGTGGGAGGAGTATGCTGCCTTGTTTGTCAGTGTTACTTTTTCTGCGATTGCCTTTTTTGTATTGTTGATTGCCTTAATTGCCGAGTGGATTGAACGCTCTAAAGTCCCTCCCTTTTTCTTTCTTTTTCTTTTAATTTCTGTTGTCACACCATTGATATTTTTTATGATATTATGGTTAGGGGGTCTGAATAATATAATAACCTGAATTTGTTTTTTCATACTCAGGCAAAGTCTCGGCGAAGTCGAAAAAGCATCTATAAACTGTAGAGCCAATATCTTTGTGTAATTCTAGTCTAGCTGTGGCCTCTAAAAGGAGATGTTTTTAGCAATCCTAAAAACAAAAGCTTATCCTCTTATTTATCAGTTAAATACAACACACAGTTAAAAATAAAAAACAAAATCTAAGCGATACCCAACTCAGGGTATCAAATCAGCATACTCACATATATGGAAAACAATATATGAACCCGATTTTTTGTAAAAATTTAGACAAATTTGATTTTTATCAAAAAAAGATGCAAACCAATTCCATTTAAACAAGATTAAAGCATATATTTATTGTCACAAACAAACAAAAATCATTTATCAACCCTTTTAAAACTTATTTCTTCTTAAGCTACTAATTTCAAGACTACTTATAAGGTTGGCTTTTACGTCACGCTGATTAACTACATAGCTGTTGGTCAGGTGGATGTTTATTATCAACAAACAACATTTTTAACTAATAAATACTATTTTCTAATGAGAAAAATTCTACTTTCTACATTACTATTATTCGGCTTGTACTCGGTTTCCTATGCGTGCCATGGCACGGGTATCGCTCTGAATAGTTACTCCTACGACGGCGTTAATAATACCACCACAATATCCGTGAATTACTGCCTAGGTGTAAGCAGTAATTTTGGAGCAACAACCGATTACTCAATTGGGTTTTATGACGCTAGTGGCAATGCTTTGACTGTCAATTCGATTGTTTCTGGAGCATCTCCTTCATATACGTATGATTCCTACAATGCTACTGGTTGTTCCCCGGGGATGGGAGACAACAATATTTACGTACAAGAAACGACCGTCAATGCTTCCTCGACTGGGACAACTTCAGGCAATACAGTCAGTTTCACAAATACATCTACTTATGGTTCTCCTACTGGATCTTATGGTATTTTTGACAGTATGGGTGAAGCCTATTTAGGTGAAACTGCATCTGCTCCTTGCACCCCACCTACCCCTACAGGTACTCCTCCATTTGCTCCAACACCAGGCAGTGTCGATAATGACTGTGGTGCCTGTACTACAGGAGCTGGTGAAACTGGAGGTAATATATCCACTAATGTTGAGCAAATCTGTTTTGATCTTGTTGTGGTTGTTACTGGCGAGGTTGGACTAATTGCTGCAGAATCTGGTTTTGAAGGGGATGGAGCAAGTAATTGCAACGGTACGGTTTCACCTGGACCAATAATCTCCAACAACGACGTGCAGGAATCATGTGGAAATCCACAAGGAGAAGTCTGCGACAATGACACTTCGACTAATGGTACCGCCGTTCTTGAAATCAGTGCTGCCCTACCCGTTGAGCTTGGCAACCTTTACGGCGAGGCCCTTTCACGCGTCAACAAAATTTATTGGACGACACTCTCCGAAATCAATACTTCGTATTTCTTGATAGAAAGAAGTAAAGATGGGGTCAGATTCGAGGAAATTGGCAAGGAGTTATCTAAATCTATCGGAGGCAATAGTGTTTCTGAACTGAATTATACATTTGAGGACGATAATCCGCTTTCAGGGACTACTTATTATCGACTAAGGGATGTTGACTTTGATGGAAGTACAGGAGTTTCTTCAATCGTATCCTTGAACAGGAAACAATCAGTGCAACTTAATATTTTCCCGATGCCTGTTACAAGTGATATTAACGTTGTTTTCAACTCCAATAGAAACGTGCAGCTTCCTTATCAGCTTATCAACATCAATGGCCAGCAAGTCCTCGCAGATGAGTTACAAGCCAACAAAGGGGAGAACAGGTTACACTTTGCAGTATCTGATTTGCCTTCTGGAGTATATTTCTTCTCGCTATACCTTGATGGCGAATATTTGAGCCGAAAAATTATTATTTCCGAAAGGGAATAGAACCCACTATGAAGAGGGGGTATAAATATACTGTGTGTTGTATACTTATATCCCCCTTTAGTTGCGCAGATGTACGTGCTCGTTTGCAAAAGGATATACTAAAAAGATCGTACTCTTTATTTTTAAAAATAATTGAGTACAATCTTTTTTATTTTTACAGAATGAAAAACATCTTATATATCGTATCCTTCATAGAAGGAGGGGCATTGATGGCAGTGGAGTTGCTAGGCGCAAAATTGTTCCAACCCTATTTTGGACAATCCTTGTATGTGTGGTCGGCTGTACTTGCTGTTACGGTAGGAGCTCTTTCTCTGGGTTACGCTATTGGCGCCAAACTTTCCAGCAGCGGAGGTCGCATATTGAATTGGTTGAAATGGTCGCTGTTTCTTCCTGCTGTTTATGTTGCTTGTTTGACCGTAATTGCTCCTTATGTACAAAGTATATTTATTGATTTCTCCCTACAAATTGGAATTATTTTGACCGCTGTAATACTGACAGCACCATCAGTTGTCGCTTTTGGAACAGTAACACCACTGATCGTACAATTTTTCACCAGTGATAAACAAGATGCTGGAAACTGGGCAGGAACCTTTTACTTTATTTCAACTCTAGGAGGCGTGTTTTTCACTTTCCTATATGGTTTTTACATTATCCCAACTTATGGGGTACGACTCAGCCTTTTTTTAACCTCTGGGCTGTTGATAATCAGTGGGATTTATGTAACTTATTATGATAGTGTGCATAAAACTTCAGTTATCTCAATTATACTTTTAATCTTAACACAGGGCTGTTCATTGGAAAGTTCTGAATCGAAGCTATCGCTAATCTCAGGTCGAATAAATGATGCCCCGGACGCAGTGTTCACTATCAACAAGTATGATAGATTTGGAAACTATCAAAAATTGACCCCACTTCGGCTTGATGAAGATTCTAGGTTTGAATACAAGATCACCAATGACAATTTTTCGACCATATACACCATAACTAACAACGTCAACGACAAGGAGATTGTTTTTTACTATCCTGAAAAATCATATATAGATTTTGAGACCAACTTCTTGAATTTTGATGTGCCTTCATTTAAGGCCTCCAATCCACAAACTGAAATATTGAGTCGATTTAGAGCAAAATTGAAGTTTCATCTCTCTGACTATTTCCGAGTTAAGAACACTATGACAGCTGAAGGCCTACGCAAAAAACTGGACTCTTATTCAGACAACAGTATTGACTTAGAAAAAAGGTACGACATCAGCTATATGGACATGAAGGAATATATAAGGAATTTTGCAGACACTGTCAGTTATGATGATCTGCGATATTATGCAGCGACTCAGCTAGCGCATGAGGATTTCCATTTCATAAAGAAAATAGCCGAAGCCCAACAGTCCAATTCGAGTCTTGCGCTTCATCTTGATAAAATAGTGGATAATATTGAAACTTGGGTTCAGAGCCTGGAAACAGTACCAATGCTTTTGGAAGATCTCAATGGAAAATCTTTTAAGTTGTTTACGGGTGGTGAAAAATATACCGTTGTGTTGTTTTGGGCATCATGGTGCTACGAAAGCAATAGATTTATTAAAAAATTAAATAAAAAGATTAAAGCCGATAAAAGTAAACAAACTACTATTGTTTCGGTCTCCTTAGATAGTGACTTGGATCAGCTGAAAGAAAAGTTGATGGATTTAGAATTTAAAGCAGATTATCACTATTGTGATTCGCAAGGTTGGGACAGCCCTATATTAAAAAGGTTTCCTGTCAACTTCTTGCCTTCTGTCTTTGTACTTGACCCTCAAGGAAAGATTTATACTTTGAACCCGTCCAGTGAGGAATTGATAGACCTAATAAATAACCTTGAGAACTCAGATATGATTCCCAGAATAAAATGAATTGGCTCGAAAAAAATACTAAACCGATAACAGTGGGCATGATAGTGCTAGAGGGCTCTTTAATCATGGTCATCGAGTTGCTCGTTGGGAAGTATATTGAAGCTTACTTCGGCACAATGCTGACCGCATGGACTACTACGTTAGGGCTTACATTGCTAGGCGTGTCGATAGGATATTACCTTGGAGGGCGATATTCAGTATACGCAAAGGCCGTATCTTTTTTATCCATCCCGTTCTTAGGCGCATCAATAGCCCTTTTGTTCGCGATTTTACTCTTACCCTATTCCGTGAAAATCTTAGCAGCTACAGAAAATCTGCATTTATCATTGATAATAACTGGTACTATAGGGCTTGTATTCCCATTGGTTTTCTTAGGGGCCATCCCTCCTATTATCATCCAGCTTATCACCAAAAACGAGGCTCAATCCGGAGAGTCTACTGGTATTGTATACTCTATTTCTGCAATAACAGGCGTATTCTCTACACTAATAACTGGATTTTATATTATTGAGAATTTCGGTATCTTTTATCCATTAGTATTCACTTCAGTCTTATTATTCATTATTGGTTCTTTTCTCTTTTTACTTAGAGCCAAAAGAAGCACAATCATATCACTATCAATAGCCTATTTCATTGGGCTTGCCTTCATTGTCAACAATAGATTGGAGCTTCAGCCGATCAATGCAAATAGTACAATAGTACACCAAGAAGAAGGTATGCTAGGTCAGGTAAAAATAACAGACTTCCCTCTTGACCAAAACAATACCGCATTTCACAGAGTACTCAACATCAACAATATCCCACAGTCCATTGTAATAGGTGGCGATCAAGCAGCTACCTCGGCCTATAAATATGTCCATTTGGTCTCTTCCATACTGACTTCCCATCCAAAAGGTTCTAATATCTTACTGTGTGGACTAGCTGCAGGTTCTTTGGTCTCCGAATTGAATCGACTCGGAATGAATGTCGAAGTTGTCGATATAGATCCAAGGATGAAAACGATAGCAGAAGACTATTTTAACATAGATAGCAGTACCTATAAATTTACAGAGGATGATGCTCGGCATTTTATTATGGCAACAGATAAGAAATACGACGTTATTATTATTGACATTTCTGCTTCTGAAAGCCAGCCGACCTACTTGTACACCATAGAAAGTTTCAAAAAAATACACGAAACCCTTAATGAGAATGGAACTTTGATTGTGAATTTCCAAAGTACCTTTTCGGAATCCCCTATGAATGCAGGCAATTTGATTTTTCAAACAATTCATCATGCTGATTTTAGTGTTAAAGGAATCGTTATCAATAAAGAAATCAAGGATGACATAATATATATTGGAAAAAAGGGAAGTCCATTCTCATTCGAGGATATTGATTACAACAGGATGAATATCTGTTGTATTCAAAATCAGTTTGTACAAGACTATATTATGAAAAAAGTCTTTGTACGACCCAAAATCATCTCCCCACCCGTGTATCTATGCGACGATAAACCCTTATTAGAATCTTTAAAAAACCAAACACTCGTAAAGAACCGAACCAAGTCAGCCAAAACCTACAAGTGATACTCTATGAGATCTGTTCTCCCCAAATATAATACATTAGTGTTCGATATATTTCTTGTCGCCTTATTGATAAGCAATATAGGTCTGCAATCTACCTATGCTCAGACTCCTCGTTATACACCCAATGACGAAATATTCATCTTGAAGGGAGATGGTACACCGATAGAAAACCCTTATACAGGTGGCATCGAACGACCTGTTTTTTCTAATATAGATCTGAATAATGATGGAATAGATGAACTTGTGGCATACGACGCTCAATCTTTCGTTTACAAGACTTTCATTTGGCAAGGAGAGTACTGGAAATTAGACAATGGGTACAGTAAATATCTACCACCTGCCACTTTTTGGTCCATAAGTGCTGACCTCGACTGTGACGGCATCATGGACTTCATTACTTACGAAAGCTCCTCTTTCGTAAACTCTCCTCTTTCTGTGTATCTCGGTCATTATGAAAACGATACCATTCGGTTCTCAGCAAATGGAGTCATTGAGTATGAGGCTATGAACGGCAATGTAGAAACAATTAGGGCAGGGGGATATGGCATTCCCATGTTTAAAGACATTGATTCGGATGGCGACATTGATATTCTAGCATTCAACCTTAATACTTTTACTTTGTACTATTATGAAAATGTAGGTGACTGCAATGATATAAAATATAGATTGGTCAATGAATGTTGGGGTGATATCAAGCTAAATGATCAAAAATCACCACTCACTGGCGTTGACTGCAATGGGTTTGCTCCTCCTCCCGATAATCAGAATGAGAATGAAAGAGCAATACATTTCGATGATTACTCCTTAGATGGTCTCGATATCGACTTAGATGGCGATTTAGATATATTCCTTGGCAATTCCTATCAAGACAATCTTTGCCTATTGTACAATGAAAACAATTTAATCTATAAGGTCGATAGCTTGTTTCCAGTATATGACGAACCTTCTATAATACCCTTCAATCTCCTCCCTCGTCTTGTCAATATAGACGATGATCCTGAAGATGAACTCATTGTGATTCCTTTCGATGGCGTTGATTATTCCAATTTGAATCATATTTGGGCATATGATGCAAGTATCGGCTCAGACAGCATCCAATTCGAGCTGATTACAAAGCAATTTATACAAAATAAAAGTATTGATCTATCCACTCACTCCTCACCTACCATTGTTGATTTTGACAACGATGGACTCTTGGATATCCTAATCTCTAGCACCGGGACTTTGCCAACTTTTCTTCCATCTTCTATCAACTTTCTTTTACAAAACCAAGGGTCGCCTAGCTTACCATCCTACATTATAACTGACGATAATTACAGAACCTCAAGTGTTCACAAAGAAAGATATGTCAATACCTTTGGTGACTTGAATGGTGATGGTCACGATGATTTGATAAAAGGAAATGATAATGGAGACCTTCTCTATTTTGAACGTACTGGTGCTGCTTTCGACTTTGTTTACAAGGAAACTTTGCCCTTAAATTTAGGCAAAAATGCCACCCCTTTTTTATTTGATATTGATAATGACGGTTTACTTGATTTAGTAGTGGGCGAGCGAAACGGAAATCTCAATCTCTTAAAAAACATGGGGACGATCAGTGAACCGAACTTCGTACTGCATGATGAATTCTGGGGCGAGGTGGATGTAAGGGCCACTGGTCAGCCAACTGGCTATAGTCATCCTTATATTTATGAATATCAAGATCGGTTATATCTTTTTGTAGCTTCTGAAGCTGGTACTGTTAAGTTATATGAAAAAGTAGCCGAAAACGAATCTTTTAAATTGTTGAACGCATCAATTTTAGGTATGAACGTCGGTAAAAGAGCAACTATCAGCGGCGGCTTCTTGTTCGATGATGACTTTCCTGCACTTTTGATCGGCAACCAAAGTGGTGGTATTACTATATTCAGATTCAGTGACTTCACCTCTAGTATCGCAAATCAAGTCGAGGAAGGTTTGATTCCCGAAATCAAACTGTATCCTAACCCTTTTCATTATAACTTTTCTCTAAAAGTCTATTCGACTACAAAAGAAAAAACAAAAATATATATTGAAGATACGAGTGGTAAAAGGATTTATCAAAAGACTCATGTGATGAATAAAGGATCAAATGTCATTAATATCCAAAGTCCACAAATCCCCGCTGGAATTTATTTCTTGACTATACTTAGTAAAAACACTATACGAACTTCCAAGCTCGTTAAGAGCTGAAAATAAATGGTTGTAGCAAACACATTCGTGTTTGTGTAGTTCCGCGGCTCGTTGCACTCTTAGGCACGAGCCGCTTTTTTGTATAAGAATGGTAAAAAAATGAAGGGCATCTCGGAAATTTCCGAGATGCCCTTCCTACAAAATGTAGCATCTACCTGCTCAATTATGCCATTGTGCCCTCTAGGACTTTCACAGGTTCTATCCAATTGAATTTATCCTCAATCGTACCCCATCGTACATCTTCAATCGCTTTCTTTGCCGCTTTGCCTATTTTGCAATCTTCTGGTTTCGGCAATTCCATTTTATACCCTTTATAAGTAATGGACGCTACCCATGAAACAACCGCCGCCGTACCAGAACCAAATACTTCCTTCAGTGTCCCATTTTTAGAAGCTTCTACGACTTCATCAATAGACAATTTGCGCTCCTCTACATCGTATCCTCTATCTCGCAACAACTGTATGATACTATCTCTGGTAATTCCTTTCAAAATCGCCCCATCCGTAGCCGGTGTAATCACCTTATCACCAATCACGAAGAAGATATTCATCGTGCCTACCTCTTGGATATATTTGAATTCCTTGGCATCCAACCACAAAATCTGGTCGAACCCTGCCTCATTCGCTTCTCTAGAAGGCATCAAGGAAGCCGCATAGTTTCCAGCTGCTTTCGCTTCACCCGTACCTCCTTCAATCGCTCTAGCATATTTGTCGGAAGCCAACAAATTGACAGGCTTCGCATAGTAAGGTCCTACGGGGCCCGTAAAAATCACGAAACGGTATTTGCTAGAAGGCCGTACCCCAATAAACTCATCCGTAGCAAACATAAATGGACGCATATACAGTGCGCTACCTACTTTGGGTGGTATCCAAGCGTGGTCTATCCCAACCAAGGTCTCACAGGCTACCTGAAACACATCTTCGGGGAAAGCCGGCATACACATCCGCTCTGCGGATAGATTGATGCGTTTAGCGTGGTTGTTTGTACGATACAAAACAGGCGCTCCGTCCTTGTTTTTAAAGGCTTTCATTCCTTCAAAAATAGCTTGCCCATAGTGCAAAGCCATCATGGCAGGGTCGAAAGACATCGGACCATAAGGTTCGATACGGAAATCGCCCCACTCGCCATTGTCATAGTCCGCCACGAACATGTGGTCTGAAAAAACACGACCAAACGGGATATTGTCAAAATCGACAGTTCCCACTCTACTATCATTCGTTTTGGTGATTTTAATTGGAAATTCCATATCTTTATTTTTTAGTAAAATTAAACATTTCCCCACAAATATTCCATAGAACGTCCATTAATACACTCTATTTGGTAATTTGTTTTGAAATTAATTTATTTTCAGAATAAAATTTTAAAAATGTCTTTATACCAATTCCATAAATATGCCTTAAAAAGCAAGGAATCGACCTTAAATCGTCTGAAAGGAAGCAACCAAAAAGCATTATTGGTCGTCTTGAAAGCGGATGAAAAGACATCTATCCCTTTTTTGCAGAAAATTCTACAGGCAATAAAGATGGATTGGAATGAGGATATTCTTGTTTTAGAGATAACTCCAGAAGAGCAAATCAAGTTGAGTGACATTTGGAACAATCATGAAATCCAACATATCTTAAGTTTTGGCGTAGCGCCAAAAAAACTCGGACTCAATTTCAAAATTAGCCCTTATGAGTTAATTGATTTTCAATCTAGAAAGATGGTTTTCACCCATAATCTAAGCTTTCTAGAAAACCCAAAAAATATAGCCTACAAAAAGACGTTGTGGAACACCCTGAAATCCTTATTTCTTAACGCTTCCTAAAGTTCAAAGCATACCATACATGAACCTAGTATTTGCAACAGGGAACCCCAATAAAGTCAAAGAAGTTCAAGAAATCCTAGGCGCAGATTGGAAATTAAAGAGCTTAAAAGATATTGGATGCCTAGAAGATATACCAGAAACGGCAGACACGCTCGAAGGGAATGCGCTTTTGAAAGCTCGATATGTATATGAAAAATATAACATCGATTGTTTTTCGGAGGATACTGGTCTAGAAATCGACAGTTTAGAAGGCGCGCCAGGGGTGCATACCGCTAGGTTTGCAGGTCCTCAAAAAAATGCCGAAGACAATATGGCATTGGCTTTATCAAAATTAGAGGGAAAAAACGATAGAGCGGCGCAGTTTAGAACGGTTTTTGCATTGATTCTAGAAGGAAAAGAGTATCTTTTTGAAGGAATAGCTAGAGGGACTATTCTGAAAGCAAAAAAAGGAAATCAAGGTTTTGGTTATGACCCTATATTTCAGCCAGATGGATATGATGTTTCTTTTGCGGAAATGGATAAAAAAACCAAAAACACCATCAGTCACCGAGGTAAAGCATTTGCTAAACTGATGGCGTTTTTAAAAAATCAGCAATAACTTAC
>JAHDBO010000382.1 GCA_020630355.1 Saprospiraceae bacterium | reverse complement strand
TGAATCTTCCCTTCGAGGAAATGGATAAAATGTTGACCGAACGCCTGAAATAATGCTTAAACAAGCGATGATATTTGCGGCAGGACTGGGGACTCGCCTCCGTCCCTTGACCAATGACCGCCCCAAGGCACTCGTAGAAATCAATGGGGTGACGCTTCTAGAAAAAGCCATTTTGAAACTGAAATCGTATGGCTTCAATCGCATTGTCGTCAATGTCCATCATTTTGCGGATAAGATGCTGGATTTCCTAGACACACATGATTTTGGAGTCGACATTATCATATCGGATGAGCGAGCAGAACTCCTAGAAACAGGCGGTGGTTTACGCAAAGCAAAGCTGTTTTTTGAGGATGCGCCCATTTTGATTTACAATGTGGATATTCTTACGGATTTGGATTTGAATGCCCTCTATGATTTTCATGTAGCGCATAATGCTTTGGCTACTTTAGCAGTGCGCCAGCGAGCAACGAGTCGTTATCTCTTATTTGATGACAATCAAATTCTACACGGCTGGACGAATATTAAAACAGGGATTACAAAAATCCGTCGAATGCCAAAGGATGACCTTCAATCTTGGGCTTTCAGCGGTATCCATGTGATTCATCCACAAATCTTTTCTTTTTTAGAACGAAAAGGCGCATTTTCGATTATAGATACGTATCTGGCTTGCGCCGCAAAGGAGACCATCCTTGCTTTTCCACATGATGATACGAGATGGTTGGATGTCGGGAAGCATGAAAGTTTGGCATTGGCTAAGGGCTTTGATTCGCTATAAGTATAAGTGCTATACTCATTCAAAATTAATCATTCAACAATCAAAATTAAGACTTGATTCAATCATTCCACGCCAATGGTAAATTACTGCTCTCCGCAGAATACTTTGTACTAGATGGTGCGATTGCATTGGCTTTGCCTTGTCGCTTCGGACAAAAAATGACGGTCAAGCAGGATATTGCAGATGCGAGTAGCTTTTTTTGGAGGAGCTTGCGTGTAGATGGTTCTGTCTGGTTTGAAGGAGAATTTGATTCGGAAACGGGGAAAGCCATTACTGTCAACGATACAAAAATTGCAGCAGGTCTAGAAAAAATCCTAGGCGCCTGCTTGACGTTTAATCCTCATTTTTTACAGAAATGCCAATCGGTAGAAGTACAACTGGAGTTTCCAGAATTGTGGGGATTGGGCAGTAGTTCGACTTTGATTTACATGATGGCGCATTGGTCTGGGATGAATGCCTTTGAATTATCGAATCAAACTTTTGGAGGTTCGGGCTATGATATAGCCTGCGCAGGTAGCGAATCCCCTATTTTATACCAAAGACAAAGCGAAAAACCCTTTTTCAAAGCTTGTCATTTTCATCCTGATTTTCAATCACAGCTTTATTTTGTGTATTTAGGTAAAAAACAAAATAGCAGGGATGGTATTCAGCGCTTTCGGGAAAAGGGTGGTGCGAACTCCGAACAAATAGAAGCAATGACCGATTTGACAATGGCACTGTTTCAAGCGAATGGCTTGGAGGATTTTGAAAATCACCTGCGCCAACATGAAGACCTTGTCAGTAGCGTTATAGAAATGCCAAAAGTACAGGATTTGTACTTTCAAGATTATGAAGGTGTTTGTAAATCGCTAGGCGCATGGGGGGGCGACTTTATTTTGGCGACAAGCCGAAAAGGTAAAGAGGAAACGTTAGAATACTTCCGCAAAAAAGGCTTCGATACCGTCCTATCGTATGAAGAAATGATAAAATATTGATGAATGGGTGGATACGGGCCTTGCATTTTAGTAGGGAGTGTTGCACTGCAACACTCCCTACTAAAATGCAAGGCCCCCTACGGAACAATTAATCAATTCCGAATATCGCTGCCCCAAGCGAGTTTTTCCCGTATCGTCCAAAGAAAGTTTTTATCCTCCAGTCGAATCAGTTTAATCGAAAAAGGGGCTTTGCG
>JAHDBO010000381.1 GCA_020630355.1 Saprospiraceae bacterium | reverse complement strand
ATTCCGAATCCAGCACCTTAATTTGAAGAGGATGAGAAGATATATTTGCCTTTCGGCAAACAGAGGATAAAAGGATAAGTCCTATCCTCTTATCTTCTCATCCTCTTATCTTCCCATCCTCTAATTTCATGCGTACCAAACTCCTCAACCTCATTCTCTACAGCAATCTCTGGATTGCCTTGGGAGCGGTGGGTTTGACTTGGCAGACGCAGGTGATTTTACTAGGAGAGTGGGAATGGTTTTCACCAATAACTGGCTTGGCATTTTGTGCGACGCTGTTCATTTACGCGGCGCATCGGATTGTCGGTTTGGATAAGGTGGAAGCTTTTACAGATAAAGGTCGCTATAAGGTCATTTCTACCTATAAATCTCATATCCAAATCTATGCGGGGCTGGCAGTGCTAGGCGGGGCTTATTGTTTTTTCCAATTGACTTGGAATACGCAATTCGCATTAATCATTCCTGCGGTTTTATCCTTGGGCTATGTCGTCCCTTTTTTAGCACAAAAAAAACGCCTTCGAGACCTTGACCATATCAAGATATTCTTGGTGGCACTGGTCTGGGCTTGGGTGACCGTTCTGCTGCCCTTGATTGAATCGGGCTATAATGACTACTTAGCGATTGCATTAATTTTCATGGAGCGTTTTTGCTTCATTTTTGCGATTACGCTGCCTTTCGATATACGGGATTTGGAAGTGGACGGACATACAGGCGTACGTACCATCCCTTCCCAAATCGGTGTCGCTAATGCAAGGCAACTCGCCTATTTCTTATTGTTTTTCAGTGCAGTACTTGCTTTCACCCACTACGGTCCATCGATGCTTGAAATACGATTTGCCCTACTCCTTTCTTTATTGGCAGCTGCCTATCTAGTCTATTTAGCGAAGCCGAGTCAAAGCGATTTTTTCTATACGGGTTTGCTGGATGGTACGATGATTTTGCAGCCTTTGCTGGTGCTTTTGGCTTCGCTACAAGCAGGCTAAAGCCTACTTTACAATCAAGCCCTCTTCCGCTGCTTCACCAGCTTCTGCAATTGCTCCCCGCCTTCCACTTCAAAGTTGATACCGTTCAAATCTTCCAAACGGAATAGACCTTCCAAACTCAACAAAACAAAGTCCTCTTTTCCATTGATAACCAAGACCGCATTGGAAATCATCCCTTCTTTTTCCTTGATGTACAGTTCAAAATTACTGCCCTTATCTTTTACCATAGCGAGTGGCTCATAGTGTTCTCTCTGGATGCCCCCGAGCAATAATTTCAAATCTCTTTTGCTGACCAAATTTCCATTCGACATGGATAAAACCCTGAGATGAGAGATGCGCTCCAATACATTAGGCTTTTCTTCTTCATTGGCATATTTCGCTACCATTTTTAGTAAAAAACCCTTTAAGCTGACGTTATTGACGCCGTCTTTATCCTTGTATATCTCGTAAAAAGACTGGATACTTTTCTGTGCATTTACATTTGCCGTAAAGGCTAAAAAAGCGATTAAACTAATTGCTAAATATTTCATTTTTACTTGATTTTGGTGTTTTATAGTATTATTCAAAAAGAGATACAGCAATGTCAGCGTAACAGAATACAAATGTTACAATCATCGACTAGTTCCCTCGATTTTTAGATAGAATTACTGGCGTAGAAAAACGCAATTTAGTACTTAGAGCATTTCTGCGGCGGACATTTCTTGGATGAATTCGTTGACTTCATCCATCGTGAGTTTGGTCTTTAGGCTGAGCATGACAAACTCTTCTGGTTCGTTGATAAGTATCAACATATTGCGGATTTTATCCTTTTTTTCACGGATAAAAATATTGACTCTCGTGCCTTCATCTCGTACGGTCATCAGTTCCTCAAAGCCATCCTGACGAACACCCTCGAGCAGTTTTTTGAAGTCAACATTTTTCACCAAGTTGGCATCCTCCATGACCATCAACTTCAGCTTACGAACTTTTTTAGCCATATCCAACTGT